>JANNGN010000392.1:0-5925 GCA_031403895.1 Rubrivivax sp.
GCCGGCATCCCGCGCCGCATCAACGCCATCTGCGACCGGCTGCTGCTGGCCGGCTTCCTGGGCGGCCGCACGCTGCTGACGGCCGAAGACGTGGCCGAAGTCGTGCGTGAGTTTCAGCAGGAAAACGCCGTCACCGCGCGACCGAGCGCGACGCCGGCCATGGCACAGGCTGGCGAGCCCTCAGCGCCTGGCGGGCTGGGGGGCGTCGAGCTTGACCTGGACCTGAGCCAGCTCAAGCTCGGCACCGCCGAAGCCGAAGGCATGAGCAAGCAGATCGCGGCGCTCACCGCCGACCAGCGCGGCGACCCGTTGCAACGGCTGGAACGCAGCCTGTTGCGGCTTGAGCGCATCAACGTGCAGACCCTCAACATGCTGCAAAAGCTCGTGGCTGCGGTGAAGAAGCCGGGCGACCACTCGACATGAGCCCACACGACATCAAAGGCCCGGTGATGTGCATCGTCGGCGCACGCCCCAACTTCATGAAGATGGCGCCGATCCTGCGCGCGCTGGCAGGTCACACGCCGCCGCTGCCGGCGCTGCTGGTACACACCGGCCAGCATTACGACGCCAGCATGAGCGACCAGCTCTTTGCCGACTTGGCGCTGCCGCAACCCGACATCAACCTCGAGGTCGGCTCCGCTTCACATGCTGTGCAGACCGCCGAAGTGATGAAGCGCTTCGAGCCCGCGCTGGACCAGCACAAGCCTGCTTGCGTGCTGGTGGTGGGCGACGTCAACTCCACCCTGGCCTGCACGCTGGTGGCGGTAAAGAAGGGTATCCCGGTGGTACACGTTGAAGCCGGCCTGCGCAGCTACGACCGCAAGATGCCCGAAGAGATCAACCGTGTGCTAACCGACCAGGTGGCTGACCGCCTGTACACCACGGAACGCAGCGCGCTTGCCAACCTGCTGCGCGAAGGTGTGGCGGCAGAGCGGGTGTGCTTTGCCGGCAACGTGATGATCGATTCGCTGCTGTCGAACCGCGAAAAAGCCCACCCCGCTGCCGCCACCCTGCAGGCCCATGGCATAGACGCGGCGATGCTGCAGCACGCACGCGGCTACGGCGTCGTCACGCTGCACCGGCCGTCGAACGTCGATGACGCCGACACGCTGCGCCTGATCCTGACCGAACTGGCCCACACCGCACAACAACTGCCGCTCGTCTTTGCGCTGCACCCGCGCACGCGCAACAACATCGACCGCTTCGGCCTGAGCCATCTGCTGGACCCCGCCAACATGGCCGTCCTGCCACCGCAGGGCTACCTGGAAATGGTGGGCCTGATGAGCGGCGCCACGCTCGTGCTCACCGACTCCGGTGGCCTGCAGGAAGAGACCACCGCACTCGGCGTGCCCTGCCTCACGCTGCGCGAAAACACCGAGCGGCCCATCACCGTCGAGCAAGGCACCAACACCATGGTCGGCCGTGACGTGCTGGCCATCCGCCGGGGCGTGGCCGAGATCCTGGCCGGGCGCGGCAAGTCGGGCCGCGTGCCTGAATTCTGGGACGGCCACGCCGCCGAGCGCATCGCCGCCGACCTCTACACCTGGCTGTTAGCCGGAGCGAAGTGAAAGCATGCTGGCGCCCGCACTCACCAATGCACTGACGATCGACGTGGAAGACTACTTCCAGGTCTCAGCCTTCGCGCCCTACATCCGCCGTGACGAGTGGGACACGCGCGAATGCCGTGTTGAACGCAACGTTGGCCGCATCCTGGAACTGCTGTCGCAGCAGGACATCAAGGCCACCTTCTTCACGCTCGGCTGGCTGGCCGAACGCTACCCGCAACTGGTGCGCGCCATCGTCGCTGGCGGTCATGAACTGGCCAGCCACGGCTACGGCCACGAACGCGCCAGCGACCTGAGCCGCGACGCCTTCACGCAAGACGTCACGCGCGCCAAAAAGCTGCTCGAAGACCTGGGCGGACAGCCCGTGCTGGGTTACCGCGCGCCCAGCTTTTCCATCGGCACGGCCAACCTCTGGGCCTTTGACGTGCTGGCCGAAACCGGGCACGAGTACAGCAGCAGCGTCTATCCGATCAAGCACGACCACTACGGCATGCCGGATTCGCCGCGCTTCGCCTACCGGCTGGCCAACGGCCTGCTCGAAGTGCCAGTGACCACGCTGCGCGTGATGAACCGCAACCTGCCGTCCAGCGGCGGCGGCTACTTTCGGCTGCTGCCCTACGCGCTGTCGCGCTGGATGCTGCGCAAGGTGAACCGTGAAGACCGCGAATCCGCCGTCTTCTACTTCCACCCCTGGGAAATCGACCCCGGCCAGCCGCGCGTGGCGGGCATCGACGCGAAGACGCGCTTTCGCCACTACGTCAACATCGAGCGCACCGAAGGCCGCCTGCAAAGCCTGATGCAGGACTTCCGCTGGGGCCGCATGGACCAGATCTTTCTGACTCGCGCCCAGGCGCCCGTCTGAGCCCGCCTGAGTCAATCACCCGTGCCCACCATCGAACGTCTTGCGCCGGGGGACGTCCGCGGCGCTGCGCTGTGGGACGCCTTTGTGCTGGCCTGCCCGCAGGCCACCTTTTTCCACCGCGCCGGCTGGCAACAGATCATGCAGGGCGTGTTCAGGCACGACACGCACTTCCTGTACACGCAGGAGCAGGGCCGTATCACCGGCGTGCTGCCGCTGGCGCATGTGAAGAGCATGCTGTTCGGCAAGTCCTTAACCAGCCTGCCTTTCGCGGTGTACGGCGGCGTGGCATCCGAGGACGAAGCCAGCGCGCAGCTGCTGGAACAGGAAGCACAACGCCTGGCGCAGAGCCTGGGCGTGGACCATCTTGAACTGCGCCAACTGAATCGTCGCCACGACGATTGGCCGCGGCAAGAGGTGTACGTCACCTTTCGCAAGGCCATCCTGCCGGACGAAGAAGCCAACATGCTGGCCATCCCACGCAAGCAGCGCGCCATGGTGCGCAAGGGCATCAAGAACGGGCTGAAGAGTGAAGTTGACCGCAACGTCAACCGCTTCTTCAGCCTCTATGCCGACAACGTGCACCGCCACGGCACACCGGCCTTGCCCAAGCGTTACTTCGAAGCACTGCAGCAGCAGTTCGGAGCCGACTGCGAAGTGCTGACCGTCACCGACGCGCAGGGCACGCTGCTGTCGTCTGTGTTCAGCTTCTACTTTCGTGACGAGGTTCTGCCTTATTACGCCGGCGACGATGAAGCCGCGCGCGATCTGGCCGCCAATGATTTCAAATACTGGCAGCTCATGCGAAGCGCCTGCGCGCGCGGGCTCAAAGTCTTCGACTACGGGCGCAGCAAACTGGGCACCGGGCCCTATGCGTTCAAGAAGAACTGGGGCTTCGAGCCCACGCCACTCCACTACGAGTATTGCTTGTACAAACATTCATCCGTGCCGCAGAACAACCCCTCCAACGCCAAGTACAAACTGATGATCGAGACGTGGCGCAAGCTGCCGCTGGGCGTGGCGAACTGGCTGGGGCCGTTTGTCGTGCGCAGTCTCGGGTAGGCGGGCATGGCAAACCTGCTGTACCTGGTGCACCGCATGCCTTACCCGCCCGACAAGGGCGACAAGGTGCGCTCGTTCCATTTGCTGCAGCACCTTGCGGCGCAGCACCGCGTGTTTGTCGGCACCTTCATGGACGACCCTGCCGACGCAGCGCATGTGCAGGCCCTGCGTGCGCAGTGTGCCGGCTTGCACATCAGCACGCTGCATCCGCAGCGGGCGCGTCTGGCCAGTCTGGCGGGCCTGGTCAGCAATGACGCACTCACGCTGCACTACTACCGCGACGCCGGCCTGCGGCGCTGGGTGGCCGACACGCTGGCGCACGAATCCATCGACGCCGTGGTCGTGTTCTCATCCTCCATGGCCCAGTACGCCGAAGGGCTGACCGACCGGCCGGTGCTGGTGGATTTTGTTGACGTCGATTCCGCCAAATGGACTGCATACGCCGAGCAGCACCGTTGGCCCCTGTCCTGGCTCTACCGGCGCGAAGGAACCCGACTGCTGGCTTACGAGCGCAAGGTGGCGGCGTGGTCGAGCCGCAGCTTCTTTTCCACCGCCAAGGAAACCCAGCTCTTCGTGCAGATGGCGCCCGAATGTGCCGGCCATGTGGAGCCCATGAACAATGGCGTGGATGCCCAGTTCTTTGCACCGGCAGCGCACCGTGCATCGCCTTTCGCACCCGGCGAGACCGCGCTCGTTTTCACCGGCGCGATGGACTACTGGCCCAATATCGACGCCGTGACCTGGTTCGCGCGCGATGTTCTGCCCGCTCTGCAGCACATGCATCCCCACCTGCGCTTTCACATCGTGGGCCGTGCGCCATCCGCCGCCGTGCAGGCCTTGCAGTCGGCCAGCGTGGTGGTCACTGGCACGGTGCCCGACGTGCGGCCCTACTTGCAGCACGCCGCCGTCGTGGTGGCGCCGCTGCGGCTGGCGCGAGGCATCCAGAACAAGATTCTTGAGGCCATGGCGATGGCGCGCCCGGTGGTGGCCGCTTCATCCTGTGTGTCTGTGCTGGATGCCCGGGTGGGCAGCGAGATCCTGCAAGCCGAAGCAGCCGCAGACTACGTGCGCTGCATCGACCAGCTCCTGCAAGACCCGGAGCGCGCCCGCGCTATCGGCGCTGAAGGCCGGCGGCGGGTGCAGAAGAGCTACACCTGGGCAGCGCACCTGTCGGTGTTTGACCGCCACCTGCGCGCCGGCGCGCAGGTGCGCCGCAAGGTGCAAGCCGCCGAGCACAGCGCGCAGGCTGCCGGATGAGCGCCGTGATGAACCCGGCCGCCAGCGTTTCACCGTGGCGCCGTGCGCTGCTTGCGCTGGGCATGCTGCTGCTGGCGATACTGCTGCTCTACCGCGACACATTCGTGGCCATGGCGGACATCTGGACGCGCTCAGAGACCTTCGCGCACGCCTGGCTGGTACCCCCCATCGCGCTGTGGTTGATCTGGCGGCGTCGCGCTGCGCTCGCCCCGTTCACGCCTGCTCCCGCACCCTGGCTGATCCTGCCGATGGCGTTGGTCGCCGGGGCCTGGCTGCTGGGCGACATGGCGGGCATCAACGCAGTCACCCAGCTCTGCGTCACGGCCCTGCTGGTGCTGGCGGTGCCGGCGGTGTTGGGCCTGGTCGTCGCGCGCCAGCTGACGTTTCCGCTGGTCTTCCTGTTTTTCATGGTGCCCATCGGCGAATTCCTGTTGCCGCTGATGATGGAAGCCACGGCCGACTTCACCGTGGCTGCCCTGGCCCTCTCGGGCGTGCCGGTCTTCCGTGAAGGGTTGCAGTTCGTCATTCCGTCGGGCACCTGGTCGGTGGTCGAAGCCTGCAGCGGTGTGCGCTACCTCATCGCGTCGTTCATGGTCGGCACCTTGTTTGCCTACCTGAACTACAGCACGCCATGGCGGCGCTGGGTGTTCGTCGGCTTCGCCATCCTGGTGCCGATACTGGCCAACTGGCTGCGTGCGTACATGATCGTGATGCTGGGGCACCTGTCCGGCAACACCCTGGCGGTGGGTGTGGATCACCTGATCTACGGCTGGGCTTTCTTCGGACTGGTCATCGGGCTGATGTTCTTCGTCGGCTCCAGGTGGTCGGAGCGCGAAGCCAGCCCGCCGACCCCGCCAGTCCGGTCCGCCGGGCACCAGCAGGCCAGCGCTGCCCTGGGCTGGCTCGTCAGCGCGGCTGCGGTGGCGGTCCTGGCCTTGCCACCCGCTGCAGCCTGGCAACTGGCGCAGCCCCAGACCTTGCCGCCGCTGACCTTGGCGCTGCCCGACCTGCCGGGCACGCAGTCCGCCGCGGCCGACAAGCCCCTGATCGACCCCATCGCACCCGGCGCAGCGGCACAGGCCGCGCGGGTTTACAGCGTCGGCGCTGCCACCGTCACCGTACACCTTGCCTACTTCAGGCAACAGGGCTACGGCGCCAAATTGGCAAGCTCGGAAAACATGC
>JANNGN010000393.1:0-5317 GCA_031403895.1 Rubrivivax sp.
GGCGAACCACGCCCAGGTTTGCCACCGTGGTGCTCGCCACCGAGGTAGGCGTCATCGATCTCCACCCGCCCGGTGAGCTGCCGGGAGTCCTCGCGCTGGAGCATGACCTCCATGATCTTGTGCTTCATCAGCCAGGCCGTAGGGTAAGAAACGCCCAGGTGTCGCTTGAGCTCAAGTGAGGAGACGCCGTTCTTGGCCTGCGTGATCAGGTGCATGGCCACGAACCACGTGGGCAGTGCCAGCTTGCTGGACTGGAAGATCGTGCCGGCGACCAAGCTGCACTGGTAGCGGCATGAGCTGCACTGGAAGTACAGCCGGGAGGACCTTCGGAACTCGCTGTGCTCGGTCTGAGGGCAACGCGGGCATACAAAGCCTTGGGGCCAGCGCCAGGCGCGAACGATCTCCTCGCATTGCTGCTGGGTCCCATAGGCATTGAAGAATTCGAGCATCGGTAGCCCGTGTTGGAACTGCACCTTGTTCATCGGCATGGCTCACTCCTGGTAGCGGTGTGGCCATCTTCCTCTGTCAGTAGCTCATGGCGAGAGCTACCTACAGGGGCGGCTGAACAATCTTGCTAGTCAGGTCTGCCGATGAATCGACACTTCTTTGTCGGATTCAATCGCGACAAAACTGTCGTTCAAACGGATGGATCGTTCGTTCGCCTATTGGCCAACGTGCAACTGGTGGCTGCGTACGCGCATGCTGCGGCGCTGCGCATTTTTTTGCCGAGGGGTGCAGAGCACAACAACTTTCAACTGTCGAATCGTGAGCTAGAAGTTTTGCGCTGGGCGTCCGAAGGCAAAACGGCGTGGGAGACCGGGCAAATTCTGTCCATTGCGGAAGCCACTGCAACCAACCACCTCAAGTCGGCCGTGCGGCGGTTGGAATGCGTCAACAAAACCCAAGCTGTGGCCAAAGCAATTTCTATCGGTCTTCTCCAATCATGTGGAATCGCACATGGACTGTCGAATGATTCCTAATTTTCATCGCCACTGTCTGGAGATTGCCGACTCATCGGATGTCGAGACATTAACGAGTCGTCTCGATCATTTGGCGCAGAAGCTCGGATTTCCGCTCAGCAATGCAACTTGCTTCGTGGAGCGAGGCGCTGGCCAGCCTACAAAGATCGTCGAAGTGCGGAACGCCTCTGCAACCGCGCAGTCATTGACCGTGCCGGCTGAGGCGATCAGGCGTGACCCATGCTGGCGAATGCTCAAAGGGGGTTTTCTCCCCTTCTGATAAGACCACGCGCTTTATCTTGCCAATGGCAGCGGTGACCTGTGGGAAGAGCAGGCCATGTACGGCTATCGGTCGGGCATCGCTGCTGTTTGGCATATTGGTGTAGATCGGCACTTCTACATCGGAATGGATAGCCCGCTTCACATGCCGCAGGACAGTGACGTGGCGATGCGCCTGTTGGCTGACCTCCAACTGCTGGTTATGTTCGCTCACGACACAGCCATGCGGCTTCTCGTCGAGAAAGAACCGCCGAACTCTGAAGCGCCAAGTCATCGTGAACTAGAAGTACTCAAGTGGGCGGCTGCTGGCAAAACGGCGTGGGAGACTCGCGCGATGTTGTCCATTGCGGACTACACCGTGAGCAAACACATTGCTTCGGCAATGCGACGAATGAACTGTGCGAGCAAGTCGCAGGCGATCGCTCGAGCATTCTCGATGGGACTGCTATGAATCGACTTGTAGAAACAATAGCGACTTGGCCGGTGCAGGAATTTTCAATGGACCGCTTTGAGGCAGATGCCATTCCCGCATCGAGCTGGCAACACTACCGCACAACACTTTGCGATCTGGAACAGACCGCCGATTGCTTGCGCGGCGGTTCCACAGTTTGGATCTCCAGCATCGGAACCTTGCGCGCAGCGATCGCGTGGGATTGGTTGGAGCTGATGCAAGGCATGCTGGTCCTGGCCAATCCCAACGGCTTGATATCCAATCTCAGTTTTATAGGTGAAGCGAAGGGTCTAGGGCGGGTGAACAACGGTTTGCGGAAGGTCCTCCTTCTCAACACAATCGTGCACGGCCTGAACTGGCAAGACAGGGTGCTCGCGGAGACCGCCTGCTTGCGTGCTGAAGGCCGTATCCGGACGCGGCGGGAACATTCCACTGACCGCCAGCACTTGTCGCGGCAGGGGGGCGGAATCGGCGCCGGTCACGCGGGGCGGCCAGAGCCCCGAGGTCTAAGCCGCCAAGGCTGGGTTCGCTAGAGTCCACCGTGCTGAGTTGACATGGTGCTGCCATGGCAGCGCGAAAATCACCTCGTGCAGCTTGAGCAACCGGCCCGAGTTCTCAAGCACCGTGCTGCCGTCGGTCACGTCGACATTGCTCAGCAATGTCATCGGATCCTGCATGGCGATGACCTTGGGACGCACTTCGACCCACTCCCAGGCCAGGCCCAACCGCTTGCCGCTAAACTCGCAGCCCCAAACAGTGCTGCCTGAGCAGAGGACTGACGCGTCGCTCTCGAGCTGCAGTGAGGTACCAAAATGCCGGAATTGCTTAACAGCCTGGAGCAGTTCGTCTGCGGTGGCGGTGACCGTTGGCCATGTGATGACTTGCCAGCTCTGGATGCCCATGAATTTTCTCCTTCACTCTTTCGGGCTTTAAGTGTTGGCTAGCGGGCATGAGTTGCGCAAGCTGTCAACACTGCTAGGTTTCGCAAAAAGGAACGGTTGATGAGGCATCAGGAGTTCGTCGAAATTGGCACTTCGCCGACGCTTCAAGCCTTTGAGTCTGGTTTGGTTCGGATGGCCGAGAAAATGGACTTCGGGCTCGTGCAGGCCGCGTTGGTTCTTGAGCAACCAGGTGCCGAACCCATTTTTCTGACGCTGGGCAACACGCCTGCAAAGTTCCTCGCCGCTTGCAAGGACGTTGACAATTCCAAGCGTGATCCGGTCCTGAAGCGCTTGCGCCAGTTGAGTGTTCCCTTCATCTATGACCAGCAGCTGTATGCGGACGAAGGTGCGGGCGACCTGTGGGAAGAGCAGGCGATGTACGGGTACCACACAGGGGTGTCTGTAGGCCTGCATTTGCCAAAGGAGCGTCACTTCCTGCTGGGCGTGGACCGATCGAGCCCTCTACCGGAAGATGACTCGAAGCTAACGGAAATCATGGCCGGTATTCAGTTGCTGGCAGTGCATGCTCAAGATGCAGCGCAACGACTGATGGGCCGTACGCCAACGCAGTCCGAGAATGTCAACCTCACGGCCCGAGAGAAGGAGATCTTGCGTCTGACCATGACGGGGCTCACGTCAACAGCGATTTCTGAGCGACTCAACGTGTCGCTGCCGACGGTGCAGTTCCATCTCAAAAACATCCGCACAAAGTTCAACACGGACTCCAAGCACCAAGCGGTGCTGCGCGCTTTGTCTCTGGGCATCATCTAGCCCAGCAAGCCTTCCTGCTGCGGGTATGCCCTGCTGTGGGGCGCTGGCCTTCTCGCGGGCCTATCAACGTTGATAGTTACGAATCGAGGCCCTTGCTGCTGAAATCCAGTCAGAGCGTTTCGCTCGCACTCACAACACCCAGGAGCTCAGCATGTTGGAATTCATCCTCGAAGCATTCGGCCTTAGCTTCCCGCGCAGCGGCGGCTGGTGACCTGAAGCGCCCTCGCTGGCGCATCGCTCCATTCAGGAGCATCGGTGGGCAAGCAAGGCGACGCGATTGCCTTGACCGTACCGACACATCCCCGGTTTCTTGCTTGGCTTGTTTGGTGATACAAGCCAGGCACTTCGCGTGCAGCGCAGAACCCTCCCTGGTGCAGCGTGCGTTGGGCGCTCTCTGGCGACGTCGGAGGGTGCCTTCTTTTTTTCGCTCAGAAACACCCTACGACAGGCCCCAGCTTAGCCAGCGAGCTTCATTGTTTCGCTGGCAGGTTTCTTCGACTGGCGAGTAGCGGCGCTAGTCTGGGCCCCGGACTCGAGTCGACAAAGCCCATGTCGACAAAGCCCACCACACCAGGCTGCACTTCGGCGCGAATCTGGGCCGCCGTCTCGGCCTCGGGGTGGACCAGCGCGGCGGCGATCAAAGTGCGAATGGCACGGTCGTGAATGATCAGCAAGCGGTATTCGTACAACCAGTGCCGCGCAAAAACCAACAACTGGTCTCGGTCGGCGCAGCGCGACACCTCATCGCCCAGCAGCCTGACGAGGGCGCACCGCTGGTGCTCGCTCATCCAGCGGAATCCAAGGGCTTCGCAGGCAACTTGGCTGGTGGTCGAACAGGGTGCGGCTGCGACCGTACAAGGCCCGCAACGAGGACAGCTCAGGCGCATCAATGCCCAGTTCCCTGCCGAGGTGGGGCTACAGCGCCGGCGGCACGATGCGGAACACGTCGAGCAGCCGGCCGCTCATGCGCAGGAACCCGATGTGCAGCGCCAGGCCGAGCTTGTGGGCGTCGTTGCGGCGCGCGTCGATCAGCGCGCGCTCTGCCGGGCTGAACGTGAAGAAGGCCTGCAGCTCAAAGCCGCTGATGTCGCGTGGCAGCTCACGCATGCCAAGGTGCGTGGTCTGCCAGCCTTGCATCGCACGCCTCACTCGGGTGGGCCAAGTACGATACGCCTCGAAAAAATGAACAGCAATCCCAATCAGATCAACAACTTACCAACCCAACCCCGCGCCGTTGCTGGCTTCCCGTACCGTCACTTATTGCACTGAAAACGAGTCGACCTCGTTTCGCCACGATAGCGGATGAATCCTTGCGGGTCGCCGCCGCGAGCGGCAAGAATGTACGGGCCCGCACCCGAAGGATCTTCGATGCCCAACCGCCGTTTGAGACTGTCGATCGCCTGCCTCGGATGGCGCCACTTGTCGGCCCTCGGCCTGCTGTGCTGCGCAGTGGCTGTGGCGGCGCAGACGGATGCCGACCGCGTGATGGTCGGCTGTGGATAAGTGTAGGTGTGTGGCTGTTTCGTTGAACTCCCAGAAGCGAGGTTGTTGGCGCGGGGGGAAGACGCGAAGGCCGTAGGCCGTAGCGGATTCCCCCGCGCGGCGCTCGCTCAGATGTCGGCCTCCGGTAGCGTCTGCTTGTCGGCCTTGCGCGCCTGCTCGCGCGCCTTGATGCGCTTCTTGGCTACCGCCGTGCTGTGCAAGAACCGGTAGCTCTCGTTGCCGGTCTCGACGATGTGGCAGTGGTGCGTGAGCCGGTCCAGCAGCGCCGTCGTCATCTTCGCGTCGCCGAACACGCTGGACCATTCGGCGAAGTCCAGGTTCGTCGTGATCATCACGCTGGTGTGCTCGTACAGCCTGCTCAGCAGGTGGAACAGCAACGCCCCGCCGGCCTGGCTGAACGGCAGGTAGCCCAG
>JANNGN010000394.1:0-3428 GCA_031403895.1 Rubrivivax sp.
GGGTACGACGCACTGCTGAAGACGCTCTGAATCCCCCAGTCCCCGACGGAAGTTAGCCCCATGTTGATGTCTGCAGAAACAAGCCCCCAAGCCGCCGCTGCGCAGCGTCTGCCCCCCGAGGGGGTGGCGCAATCTCCGGACGGCCGCGCGCTTGCGCAGCCTCTTGACGAGCTTGAAAACGCCACTGAATTTGCCGCCCGCCACATCGGGCCTTACCTTGATGATGAGCGGCATATGTTGTCGGTCATCGGTGCGGCCAGCCGGCGCGCGCTGATCGAGACCATCGTGCCGCGCAGCATCGCGCGCAGCAAGCCGATGGCCCTGCCCGCCCCGCTGAGCGAAGCGCAGGCGCTGGCCGAAATGAAGTCACTCGCGTCGAAGAACCGGGTGCTGAAGAGCTACATCGGCCAGGGTTACCACGGCACGCACACCCCCGGCGTCATCCTGCGCAACATCCTGGAAAACCCGGCCTGGTACACGGCGTACACGCCGTACCAGGCAGAGATCAGCCAGGGCCGCATGGAAGCGCTCATCAACTTCCAGACCATGGTCTGCGACTTGACGGGCATGGCGATCGCGAATGCGTCGATGCTCGACGAAGCCACCGCCGCAGCCGAAGCCATGACGCTGGCCAAGCGCAGCGTGAAAAGCAAGAGCAACACCTTCGTCGTCGCCGGCGACTGCCATCCGCAGACCATCGAAGTCATCCAGACCCGCGCCGCGCCGCTTTCGCTGAAGGTGGTGCTGGCTAACTCCGCACAAGAGTGGGACGAGCTGATTGCCGCTGGCGACTACTTCGCCGTGCTGGTGCAGATGCCCACCACCGACGGCAGCATCCACGACGTGCGCAAGGACGCCGCGCGCATCCACGCCCACCACGCCGCCTTCATCGTGGCGGCTGACCTGCTGGCGCTGACGCTGATCGTGCCGCCCGGTGAACTGGGCGCCGACATCGCGCTCGGAACCACGCAGCGCTTCGGCGTGCCGATGGCCGGCGGCGGCCCGCACGCCGCTTACCTGGCCTGCCGCGATGAATACAAACGCAGCCTGCCCGGCCGCCTGGTGGGCGTGAGCGTCGATGCGCACGGTGCACCCGCCTACAGGCTGGCGCTGCAGACGCGCGAACAGCACATCCGCCGCGAAAAGGCCACCAGCAACATCTGCACGGCGCAGGTGCTGCTGGCCGTGATCGCCAGCATGTACGCGGTCTATCACGGGCCTGCGGGACTGAAGCGCATTGCGCAGCGCGTGGCCAGCTACACGGCGGTGCTGGCGCAAGGGCTGCGCGAGTTGGGTGTGGCGCTGCGCAGCACGTCTGCGTTCGACGCACTGTGCATCGACACCGGCGCAGCCACCGCCGATATCGCCACCCGCGCCGTGGCCGCTGGCATGAATCTGCGCCGCTTCCCCGAATGGGGCGACACGATGACCGGCATCGCGCTGGATGAAACCACGACGCGCGACGACATCCGTGCGCTATGGAAGTTGTTCGCAAAGCCCGGCCAGACGCTGCCCGACATGGCGGCCTTCGAGAAGGGCATCGAGCCGATGATCCCCGAGGCGCTGCGCCGCACCAGCAATTTCCTCACGCATCCGGTCTTCAACAGCCACCACAGCGAGACGGAAATGCTGCGCTACATCCGCAGCTTGAGCGACAAGGACCTGGCGCTGGACCGTTGCATGATCCCGCTGGGCAGTTGCACCATGAAGCTCAACGCCACCAGCGAGATGATCCCCATCACCTGGCCCGAATTTGCGCACATGCACCCCTTCGCGCCGCAAGAGCAACTGGCCGGCTACTGGGCGATGAACGAGCAGCTCTGCGCCTGGCTGGCGCAAGCCACGGGGTATGCCGGCGTCAGCTTGCAGCCTAACGCCGGCAGTCAGGGTGAATACGCGGGGCTGCTCGTCATCAAGGCCTTCCACGAATCGCGCGGCGAAGGCCGGCGCAACATCTGCCTGATTCCTGAAAGTGCGCACGGCACCAACCCGGCCAGCGCGCAGATGGTGGGCATGACGGTGGTGGTGACGAAGTGCGATGCGATGGGCAACATCGACATGGACGACCTGAAGGCGAAGTGCGAAAGACACAGCGCAGAGTTGGCCGCCGTCATGATCACCTACCCCAGCACGCACGGCGTGTTCGAAGTGCGCGTGAAGGAGCTGTGCGCGCTGGTGCATCAGCACGGCGGGCGGGTGTATGTCGATGGCGCCAACATGAACGCACTCGTCGGCGTCGCCGCACCGGGTGAATTTGGTGGCGACGTGAGCCACCTGAACCTGCACAAGACCTTCTGCATCCCGCATGGCGGCGGCGGCCCTGGCGTGGGGCCGGTGGCGGTGGTGGCCGACCTGGTGCCTTTCCTGCCGGCGCACCGCACGGCGGGCCTCGGCGGCGCGCACAGCGTCGGCGCGGTGAGTGCCGCGCCACTGGGCAACGCCGGTGTGCTGCCCATCAGCTGGATGTACTGCCGCATGATGGGCGCCGACGGTCTGCGTGACGCCACCGAGGTCGCCATCCTCAGCGCCAACTACATCGCCGCGCGGTTGGCCGACCACTACCCCGTGCTCTACAGCGGCGGCAATCCGCAGCTCAAGGGCGGTGGCGTGGCGCATGAATGCATCCTGGACATTCGCCCGCTCGCCAAGAGCAGCGGCATCGGCGCTGAAGACGTCGCCAAGCGCCTGATCGACTACGGCTTCCATGCGCCCACGCTCAGCTTCCCGGTCGCCGGCACGCTGATGGTGGAGCCCACCGAAAGCGAACCGCTCGCAGAGCTGGACCGTTTCTGCGACGCCATGATCGCCATCCGGCACGAGATCGCGCAGGTCGAAAACGGCGCCTGGCCGAAGGACGACAACCCGCTGAAAAACGCGCCGCACACGGCCGCCGCACTGCTGAAGGCCGAGTGGCCGCATGCCTATTCGCGTGAAGCGGCGGCCTTCCCGGTGCCGAGCCTGCGGCGGCAGAAATACTGGTCACCGGTGGGCCGGGTGGACAACGTCTATGGCGACCGCAACCTGTTCTGCAGTTGTGTGCCGCTGAGCGAATTCGGCGACAGCGACCACTGATCGCCATGGCCGTCTCCGTCTTCGACCTCTTCAAGATCGGCATCGGCCCCAGCAGCAGCCACACCGTGGGCCCCATGCGGGCAGCGCGGCTGTTTGCGCTGCGGCTGGACAGCGAAGGCGTGCTGTCGCGCACCGCGCGCGTGCAGAGCCAGCTCTACGGCAGCCTGGGCGCCACCGGCAAGGGCCACGGCAGCGACAAGGCAGTACTGCTGGGCCTGGCGGGGCACGAGCCCGACACGGTCGACGTCGACGCCATACCGGGGCTGCTGGCGGCGATGCGCAAGCAGGCGCGGCTGAGCCTGCTGGGCCGCCACGACATCGCCTTCCACGAGAAGGACGATCTCAAGTTCCACCGC
>JANNGN010000395.1:0-9882 GCA_031403895.1 Rubrivivax sp.
CACTACCGCACGCACCTGCTGGCGCTGTAGGCCGGGGCGTTCGGGCGCGGCACGCAGACACTCCAAGCGACATGCACTCGCCGGTCTCGGACATTCGGCGGGCGACCCACCATCCCCATGCAAACCGACCTCATCGACCTCATCAGTGCATCCCCCGGCCAGCGCCACGTGCTCACCGTGCTGCGCTACGGCCAGCCAGGTGTTGGCCCCAAGGCCATGATTCAGGCGGCGCTGCATGCCGACGAAGTACCGGCCATGCTGGTGGCGCAAAAGCTGCGTCAGCTCTTGGCCGAACTCGACGCGCGGAGGCAGATGCGCGGCGAAGTGGTCCTGGTGCCCTACGCCAATCCGCTGGGCCTGTCACAGCAGTTGCTGGGCCAGCACCAGGGTCGGTTTGATCTGCGCGACGGCATCAACTTCAACCGCAACCTGCCCGACCTGACGGCCGCCGTCGTCGCCGCCGTGCAGGGTCAGCTGGGGGCAGACGCCGCATCCAACACCGCACTCGTGCGCCAGGCCCTGCGCCACGCCGCAGCCACGCTGCGCGCGCAGGACCCCGCGATCGACCTCAAGAACCGGCTGCTGCAACTGGCCGTGGACAGCGACATCGTGCTCGACGTGCATTGCGATTCACAAGCCGTGGTGCACCTCTACGCGCTGACGCCGCAGGCCGACCTGGCGCTGGAACTCGGCGCGCTGATCGGTGCGCAGGCCATCTTGCTGGCCACCGAGTCCGGTGACCAGCCGTTTGACGAAGCCTGCAGCCGGCCCTGGTACCAGCTGCAGCAGCAGTTCCCCGATCACCCGATGCCGCTGGGTTGCTTCAGCACCACCATCGAGCTGCGCGGCGAAGCCGACACCGACCACCTGCTCGCGCTGCAGGACGCACGCGCCATCGTCGAATTCCTGCGGCGGCGCGGTGTGATTGCGGGCACACCGGCCCCGTTGCCCGCACCGCGCTGCCAGCCCACACCGTTGGCCGCATCAGAAGCCATCACCGCACCGCATGCCGGTGTGGTCGTGTTCCACAAGTCGCCGGGCGACCGGGTTGAAGCCGCCGAGGTCGTGGCTGACCTGGTGGATGTTGACAGCGGCAGCGTCGAGCCGCTGCGCGCGCAGTCGGCCGGCGTGCTCTATGCCCGTGTCGCCACGCGCTGGGCCACGCCAGGCAAGCGCCTGGCCAAGATCGCAGGCAGCACGCTCGTGCGCACAGGCAAGCTGCTGGGGGCCTGATGGGCAGCGCCGCAGCCGCCCCGCCGTCGGCCGCCTCACCCTGGCTGCTGCCAGCACCACTCATCTTCCGGCGTTGTGCCCGGGGTCGTCCAGCACTACAGCTGGTGGGCGCACTTGCCCGCGCTGGAACGTTGGCAGGCCGCGCCAGGTGCTGCCACTGCGGCAGACAAAGAGTCTGCCGACTCGCAGTGCCGACTCACAGCAGCACCGCTTGATGGCTGTCATGCCCATGTCGCGCGAAATTCATAAACTGGCGGGATGAGCGAAGATTCCACGGCCGCAGCGCAACATCTGGCAACTGGCCCGACTGGCAGCCAGACCTTGCCGCTGTTGAACCGCGAACGCTCCATCCTGCAGTTCAACCGCCGCGTGCTGGAACAGGCCCGGCGCGAAGACGTGCCGCTGCTGGAGCGGCTGCGCTACGTCACCATCGTCAGCTCCAACCTCGACGAGTTTTTCGAGGTGCGGGTGGCCGACATCATCGAAGCCACACGCATGCCGGGCTCTGGCGTGACACGCAGCGACCTGGCCTCGGTGACGCAGGCGGCGCACGAGATCATCGACGAGCAGTACACGCTCTTCAACGACGTGGTGATGCCGGCGCTGCAGCGCCAGGGCATCGTGGTGCTGAACCATGCCGAGCGCAACAAGGCCCAGCGCAAGTGGGTCGAAAAATTCTTCGGGCAGCAGGTGCGCCCGCTGCTGGTGCCGGTGAGCCTGGACCCGAGCCACCCCTTCCCGCTGGTGGCCAACAAGTCGCTGAACTTCATCGCCCGCTTGACGGGCCTGGCGGGGCGCGACGGCTTTGGCCACGACAAGCAGATCGCCATCGTCAAAGTGCCGCGCGTGTTGCCGCGCGTCATCCGCCTGCCCGACAGCCTGTGCCCGGGCCAGCAAGGTTTTGTGCTGCTGACGAGCGTGATCCGCGCCCACCTGGCCGAACTCTTTCCGGGCCGCACGGTAGCTTCGTTTTCGCAGTTCCGCGTGACGCGCGATTCCGACCTGGAAGTCGATGAAGACGACCTCACCAACTTGCGCCAGGCCATGCGCACGGGCCTGACCACGCGCCACTTCGGCCAGGCCATCCGGCTCGAGGTGGTCAGCACCTGCCCGGCCGATTTGTACGGCTTCCTGCTGGAGCAGTTTTCGCTGCCGGATGTGGCGCTGTACAAGGTCAACGGCCCCGTGAATCTGGTGCGCCTGAACCAGCTCATTGACCAGACCGAAGGCGCTGCGCTGCGCTTCGCGCCCTTCGAGCCGCGCTGGCCCGAGGCGCACCTGCCGCGCGGCCAGTCGAGCTTTACCCGCGTGAGCCCGGGCGACGTGCTGCTGCACCACCCCTTCGAAAGTTTCGAGCCCGTGGTGCAGTTCCTGCGGGAAGCCGTGCAGGACCCCGATGTGCTGGCCATCAAGCAGACCATCTACCGCACGGGCACGCAGAGCGTGCTGATGGACCTGCTGATCGAAGCCGCGCGCCGTGGCAAGGAAGTGCTGGCGGTGGTGGAACTGACGGCGCGTTTCGACGAAGAAGCCAACATCAACTGGGCCGAGCGGCTGGAAGCCGTCGGCGCGCAGGTGGTGTACGGCGTGGTCGGCATGAAGACGCACGCCAAGCTGCTGCTGGTGACGCGCCGCGAGGGCACTCGTTTGAAGCGTTATGCACACCTGAGCACGGGCAACTACAACCCGCGCACATCGCGGCTGTACACCGACATCGGTTACCTGACGGCCGATGCAGGCCTGACGGAAGACGCCGATTCGGTCTTCCTGCAGCTCGCCAGCCAGACCAAGGCGCGCGCGCTGCAGCACCTGCTGACCGCGCCCTTCGTGCTGCACAAGCGCATGCTGCGCTGCATCGACAAGGTGGCCGCTGCGGCGCGTGCCGGCAAGCCGGCGCGCATCGTGGCCAAGATCAACGCGCTCACCGACCCCGGTCTGATTGCCGCGCTGGTGGCGGCCAGCCAGGCCGGCGCGTGCATCGACCTCATCGTGCGCGGGGCCTGCATGCTGCCACCGGGCGTGTCGGGGCAGACGCACAACATCCGCGTGCGCTCGGTGGTGGGGCGCTTCCTGGAGCATTCACGCATCCTCTACTTCAGCTGGGGCGCGGGCAGTGCTGACGAAGCGCTGTACCTCAGCAGCGCCGACTGGATGAGCCGCAACATGTTCCGCCGCATCGAAGTGGCCTGGCCGGTGCGCGACGCGGCGCTGCGCCAGCGCGTCATCGACGAGTGCCTGGTGCCCTATCTGCACGACCAGCAGGATGCCTGGGCGCTGGACAGCGAAGGCCGCTACCGGCGCGTGGCGCAGGTGGGCAAGAGCGCGCAACAGGCGTTGATGCAGCACTACTGATGCGTTGCTACTGATGCGGAGCCTTTGATGCTGAGCCACCGATGGACCTGATCCTGTGGCGCCACGCCGAAGCGCTTGAAATGCGCGAGGTGGCAGATGACCTCGACCGCGCGCTGACCTCAAAAGGTGAACGGCAGGCGCAGCGCGTGGCGACCTGGCTTAACCGGCAATTGCCGGCCAGTGCGCGTGTGATGGTCAGCCCGGCGCGCCGTTGCCAGCAGACGGCCGCAGCACTGGAGCGCAAGTTCAAGACCGTGCCCGCGCTCGCGCCCGACGGCACGGTGGAAGGCCTGCTGCACGCCGTGCGCTGGCCCGACGCGCGCGAACCGGTGGTGGTGGTGGGCCACCAGCCAACGCTCGGTCTGGCCGCCGCCTACCTGCTGTCGGGCCAGCCGCAGAACTGGGCCGTGCGCAAGGGTGCGCTGTGGTGGTTGCGCGGGCGTGAACGAGAAGGGCAGTGGCAGATCGTGCTGCACGCCGTGGTGGCGCCTGAACTGGTGTAACGGCGCTGGCGTAGCCGGCGCCGGCTTTGCCCCGCCATCAGAGCGGCGGCCCGGCAGCGCGTCAGCCCGGCAGCACCAACCGCAGCGGCCCGCTGCGCGCCCACACGGCCGCTTCTTCCTGCAGCAGGAATAGCGTGCGCGGATGGGCGTCGGCCCAGCCGCCCGCGTAGCCCAGCAGCGCATCACGCTGGCGAGTGCGCAGGCTCAAGGCTTGCGGATTGACTTCGCCGCGCGCATGGCACTTCACGACCGCCAGGCGCAGGCACAGCACCTGCCAGGCGAAGGTCTCGCTGGCCAGTTGCGGCTCCACCTTGCGCAGGCCACCGCGCTGGCCCAGCACCAGCTCGGCCACGCGCCGCTGCTGGCTTTGCGAAAAGCCGGGTGCATCAACGTGCGTCAGCAGGTAGGCGCTGTGGCGGTGGTGGTCGTGGTGCGACACCATCAGGCCCATCTCGTGCAAGGCGCAGGCCCAGCCCAATTCGCGCCGGGTGTCCACTTCGGCGTCGGGCACGGCGGCGTCGAAGAGCGCCAGCGCGACTGAAGCGACGCGCCGGGCTTGAGCAGTGTCCACCGCAAACCGCGTTTGCAGTTCGGCCACCGAGGCGTCGCGCAGGTCGCGCCTGTCGGCTCTGTCACCTGGCCGTGCGTGCTGCAGCGCCAGTAGCCGTTCATGCAGGTCAACGATCACACCCTGGCGCAAGGCGCCCTTGGCGGGGTACAGCGCGGCGATGTCGAAATGCGTCGCCAGCGTGTACAGGATGGCCAGGCCACCGGGCAGCACGGCACGGCGCTCGGGCTTCAGGCTGGGCAGGTCGATGCGGTCGATGTGGCCGGCGTCCAGGCAGCACTCGATGCACCAGCGCAGGCCTTGCGGCGTGATGCGGCCGTCGGTCGCGCCAGCGGCCTGCAACACGTGCGACACCGCACCAGCGGTGCCCGACGAGCCGAGTGCGCGCGTCCAGTGTTCGCGAGCAAAGGGCTGCAGCGCTTCTTCCAGTTCGGCGCCGGCTGCCACCTGCGCGGCGCGGAAACCTTCGCGCGTGAGCAGGCCGGCGGGAAAGTAGCGCAGCGACAGGCTGACGCAGCCGACGCCAAAGGATTCCACCACCCGCGGTGTGCGGCCCTGGCCCAGGATCAGTTCGGTCGAGCGCCCGCCAATGTCGATCACCAGCCGCGGCCCGTCGTCGGCGGCGGCAGGCTGCATGTGGTTGACGCCCGCATAGATCAGGCGCGCTTCTTCGCGGCCCGAGATGACTTCGATCGGGTAACCGAGCGCCTCTTGCGCGCGCAGCAGAAAGGCGTTGCGGTTGCGCGCCTCGCGCAGTGTCTGGGTGGCGACAGCGCGCACCTGGCCGGCCTCAAAGCCCGCCAGGCGGGCCGAAAAGCGGCGCAGGCAGGCCAGGCCGCGCTGCGCGGCTTCTTCGGTCAGCATGCCGTTTGCGTCCAGGCCGGCGCCCAGCCGCACGGTTTCTTTCAGGTAGTCGATGCGGCGGTAGCGGCTCTGCGGCAGCTGCCCGATCTCCAGCCTGAAGCTGTTCGAGCCCATGTCGATGGCGGCCAGCGGGCCGGACGGGCTCACGGGGCTTGCAGGCAGTGCGGCGCTTGCGCGAGTGTCCATGCGGCGATCGTACCCGGCACCCTCTTTCTAGAATCCGCCGCTTCACCACCCACCCGCAGGCCCGCCATGCTTCAGGAAGAGTTCGACACCCTCGTGCCCGCGCAGGGCGGGTTCAACCGGCGCGCCTTTGTGCGCTCGGCGGTGGGCAGCGGCTTTGCCGCCGCCGTGCTGCCGGTGATGGCGCAGACCGTCATCAAGACCGACAGCGCAGGTCTCGTCGCCGACGAAGTCACCATCAACGTCGGCGGCTTCAAGATGCCGGCCTACCGTGCCGCGCCGGCCGGCCGCACCGGGTTGCCGGTGGTGCTGGTGACGAGCGAAATCTTCGGCGTGCATGAACACATCGCCGACGTGGCGCGGCGCTTTGCCAAGGCCGGCTACTTTGCGATTGCGCCGGAACTCTTTGTGCGCCAGGGCGATGCAGGCTCTTACGGCGAAACCGCCAAGCTCGTGGCCGAGGTCATCTCCAAGGTGCCTGACGCGCAAGTGATGGGGGACCTGGACGCCACGTTGGCCTGGGCCAAGGCCGAGGGCGCCGATACCTCGCGCAGCGGCATCACGGGCTTTTGCTGGGGCGGTCGCATCACCTGGCTGTACACGGCGCACAACCCGCAAGTCAGAGCAGGTGTGGCCTGGTACGGGCGGCTGGTGGGTGCGTCCAGCGCGCTCACGCCGAAGCACCCGGTGGACGTGACGGGCGCGCTCAACGGCCCGGTGCTGGGCCTGTATGGCGAGAAGGACACCGGCATCCCGCAGGACACGGTCGAGACGATGAAGGCTGCGCTGGCCAGCGGCAGTGCAGCGGCGAAGAAGAGCGAATTTGTGGTCTATCCCGACGCGCCCCATGCCTTCCATGCCGACTACCGGCCCAGCTACCGCAAGGACGCCGCTGACGACGGCTGGAAGCGATGCCTGGCCTGGTTCAAGGCGAGCGGCGTGGCCTGAGGGCTTTGCCCCCCCAGCGGGGCTCGGCGGCTTGGGTACGATCGCTTGCAACGGGCCGGCTCTTTGCCGGCCCCTTTTCATGATGATCCTGACCTCCATCGTTCTGGCCACCCTGGCGGGTGGTGTGCTCTCTGTGCTGCTGGCGGCCCTGCTCACTGTGCAGATGCTGGGCAGGCTGGTGAAGAATCTTGTCAGCCTGTCGGCCGGCGTGCTGCTGGGCACGGCGCTGCTGAACGTGCTGCCGGAAGCATTTGAAAGCAATAGCGACCCGCAGGCGCTTTTCGCGGCGCTGCTGGGTGGACTGCTGTTTTTCTGGCTGCTGGAAAAGGCCGAGATTTATCGCCACGTACACCACCACGAAGGTGACGGGCACGACCATCACCACCACCACTTCGACGCGCAGCAAGCCGGGCGCGGCGGCCTGTCGGTGCTGGTGGGCGACGGCATTCACAACTTCTGCGACGGCGTCATCACGGCCGCTGCTTTCCTGACCGACCCGACGCTGGGCTGGGTCACCGCTGCGGCCGTGATGGCGCACGAGATTCCGCAAGAAGCGGGCGACTTCATCGTGCTGCTGAATGCCGGCTTCTCGCGCACCAAGGCGCTGTTCTACAACGTGCTGTCGGGCCTGGCCGCCGTGGTGGGTGGCGTCGCCGGCTACTACCTGATGGAGCCCTTCGCCGGGCTGCTGCCCTACCTGCTGGTGGTGGCGGCCAGCAGCTTCATCTACATCGCGGTGGCCGACCTGTTGCCGCAATTGCAGCAGCGCCTGGCCTGGCGCGAAACCCTGTCACAGGTGGTCTGGCTGGCGGCAGGCCTGGGACTGGTGATGCTGGCGCGTGTGTTCCTGCAAGGGGCGCACGCGCACTGAGGGCGAAGCGTCAGCGCACCACCAGCACCGGCAGCAGGCTGTGCGTCAGCACCTTCTGCGTCTCGCTGCCCAGCAGCAGCGCGCTCATGCCGCGGCGGCCGTGGGACGCCATCACGAGCAGGTCACAGGCCTGCGCCTTGGCGTGGTCGAGGATCGCCTCCCAGGGGTGCAGCGCCTCCACGGTGTGCGCCTGGCACTCGACGCCAGCGGCGGATGCGGCTTCGCAGACCGTCTTCACGCGGGCCAGCGCGACGCGCTTCTGGGCGTCGAAAAATTCCTGCGGCGGCACCGGCTGCATTTCGGAGATGGCGCTGTAGGGGAAGGGCTCCATCACGGCCAGCGTGTGGATCTGGGCGTTGCACAGCTTGGCCAGGCCCAGCGCGGCCTGCAGGGCCTTGGCGGTGATGTCCGAGCCGTCGGTGGGAAACAGGATGCGCTTGTACATGGAAGCTCCTCAAGGTGGATGGGCCAGACTGGCTGAGAGTCGGCCCTGGCGATAGTGTTCCGCGCCTGGATTTGGCGGCCTTGACGGCGATCAAGTTTGCGCCAGCTTGATGCTCACTTCATCCGCGCGCGTCATCCCCGTGCGTCATCCCCGTGCGTCATCCCCGTGCGTCATCCCCGTGCGTCATCCCCGTGCGTCATCCTCGTTCCAGTGGCCGTGCCGGGTCGCTGCACCACTCGCTCCAGGAACCCGGGTACAGCGCGCCCGCCGCCAGCCCGGCATGTGCCATCGCCAGCAGGTTGTGGCAAGCGGTGACGCCCGAGCCGCACTGATGCACCACCGCAGACGCGGCGCCCAGCGCGATGAATTCTTCGCGCAGTTGCGCCGCCGGCTTGAAGCGCCCGTCGCCGGCCAGGTTGTGCTTGAAGAAGCGGTTGCTGGCGCCGGGGATGTGCCCGGCCACCGGGTCCAGCGGCTCGACCTCGCCGCGAAAGCGCTCTGGCGCGCGCGCGTCCAGCAGCAGCGTGCGGCCCAGTTGCCGCTGCAGCATGGTGGCGTCCACCGTGGCCATGGCCGGCTCAGCGGCGGGGTAGGGGGGCTGCGCCACGCTATCGGCACGACCCGTCTGCAGCGCGCCTCCCGCTGCAACCCAGGCCGCGCGCCCGCCGTCGAGCACCGCCACCTCGGCGTGTCCCAGCCAGCGCAGCAGCCACCAGGCGCGCGCGGCATAGACGCCACCCTGGTCGTCATGGCAGACGACTTGCAGGCCGGGCTTGATGCCCCACGTCCCCGCGAGCGCTGCGAAGACATCGCGTTCGGGCAGTGGGTGGCGGCCGTTGTGGCCGGTCTTGGGGCCGGCCAGGTCGCGGTCCAGGTGGACGTGGATGGCACCGGGCAGGTGCCCTGCTGCATGGGCACGCTCGCCGGCAGCGGGGTCGGCCAGGTCGAAGCCGCAGTCCAGCAGCACGACAGGGCTGCCGGCGGCTTGCAGAGCTTGCAGGTCTGGCGCGGAAATCAGGGTTGTATGGCTCATCGGGATCATGGTGGTTTCAACGCTCGATGGGTGCCGCAACGTCGGCCCGTGGGCGCGGGCGCAGCAGTGTCGCGGCCACGCCGGCTGCAATGATGAGCGCGATGCCGGCCGCCGACATCCACGTCAGGTGTTCGCCGAAGATCAGCACGCCCAGACCGGCGGAATAGGCGATGCCCAGGTACTGCAGCGCCGCGATGCCCAGCGTCGCTCCGGTGCCGTAGGCGCGCGTGATCATCCACTGCGCGGCGGTGGCCAGCAGGCCGATGGCCAGCAACAGCGCCGCGCCCTGCAGCGTGTGGCGGTGCAGGCCGCCACTGAGCAGCGCGATGACACCCCCGAAGACGCTGCCGGTGATCGAAAAGTACAGCACCACGCGTTCACCGGGCTCACCAATGCGGCCGAGTGCCGTCACCTGCAGGTAGGCAGTGGCAGCGATGAGCCCCGAGCCCAGGCCGACGACGCCGTGCCAGAGCTGTTGCTGTTCGATCGTGGGCCGCAGCACCAGCGCCACGCCGGCAAAGCCGGTCATCACGGCCGCCACCAGGCGGTGGTCGATCAAGGCGCTGCCACCACGTTCTGGCGTCAGCAGCACCGAACCGCCAATCAGGAAGAGCGCGATCCAGACCGACGACATGTAGTTCAGCGTCATCGCCGTGGCCAGCGGCAAGCCGCCGATGGCGTAGAACCACATGCACAGCGCGCTGGCGCCGCTGAGGCTGCGCCAGAAGTGCATCGCCGGCACGGGGGTGCGCCAGGCGATGCGGCGGGCACGCAGCACGCCCGTCATCAGCACCAGGCCCACCAGCGAGCGGTAGAGCACGATCTCGCCAGCGCCGTAGTGCGTCGAAGCCAGCTTCACGCACGCGCCCATCAGCGCGAAGA
>JANNGN010000396.1:0-3531 GCA_031403895.1 Rubrivivax sp.
GGTGCGGCCACGCCGTTGCGCCCGGCCGCTTGGCCACCACCAGGGTCACCAGGCTGACCAACTCGCGCCAATCACGCCAGGTGTGCAGGCCGGTGTACTGGTCTTGCCCGATCAGCAGGAACCACTGCGTGCCCGGGTGCGCGGCGGCCAGCGCACGCACGGTGTCTAGCGTGAAGCTGTCGCCAGGGCGGTCAAGCTCGATGCGGTCCAGCGTGAAGCGCGGCTCGTGCGCGATGGCGCTTTGCAGCATCGCGACGCGGTCTGCCGCCGGCGACATCGTGCGCGTCTTCTGCCACGGCTGGCCGGCCGGGATCCAACGCACTTCGTCGAGCCGCAGTTCCACCAGCGCGGCTTCAGCCAGCGCCACGTGTGCGCCGTGTACGGGGTCGAAACTGCCGCCGAAGATGCCAACGCGGCGTGTCACTGACCGAGCCAATCTCGCGGCGGCAGAAAGTCGCTGTACAGGCGTGCTTCGGGCGTGCCCGCTGCGGGCTGCCAGTCATAGCGCCACTTCACGATCGGCGGCATGCTCATCAGGATGCTTTCGGTGCGGCCACCGCCGTGCAGGCCGAAGTGGGTGCCGCGGTCCCACACCAGGTTGAATTCCACATAGCGGCCGCGCCGGTAGGCCTGGAAGTCGCGCTCGCGTTCGCCGTACGGCATCGCGCGCCGGCGCTGCACCAGCGGGCGGTAGGCGGGCAGGAAGGCGTCGCCCACGGCGCGCATCAGCGCGAATCCGGGCTCGAAGCCGCCTTCGTTGTAGTCGTCGAAAAACACGCCACCGATGCCGCGCGCTTCGTTGCGGTGCTTGAGGAAAAAATATTCGTCGCACCAGGGTTTGAAGCGCCCGTACAGACCCGCGCCGTGCGGCGCCAGGGCGTCAGCGCAAGTGCGGTGGAAGTGGCGCGCGTCTTCTTCAAAGCCGTAGTAGGGCGTCAGGTCCATGCCGCCACCGAACCAGACCACCGCTTCTTTGCCGGCAGGAAAGGCCGCCAGCAGCCGCACGTTCATGTGAACCGTGGGCACGTAGGGGTTGCGTGGGTGCATCACCAGCGACACCCCCAGCGCCTCAAATGGCGCGCCAGCCAGTTCACCGCGGTGCTGTGTGGCGGACGGCGGCAACGACGCGCCCTTGACGTGGCTGAAGTTGCAGCCGCCACGCTCCAGCACCTGGCCTTCTTCGATCAACTGCGACAGGCCGTCGCCTTCGAGCTTGCCACCGGCCGGCCGCGTCCAGGCGTCGCGCCGGAACGGCAGGCCGTCTTCCTCTTCAAAGGCCGCGACGATGCCGCCCTGCAGGCCCAGCAAGTAGTGGCGCACGGCGGTGGTATCGATGCTCACAACAACACCGCCGTCCGCAGTCTTTGAGCGTTAGCCGTGTTCAATGTTTGATGGCCCGGTGGCCAATGTCGTTGCGCCACTGTGCGCCGTCGAACTGAATCTGGCGCACCGCTTCCAGCGCGCGCTGCTGCGCCAGGCGCACGCTGTCGCCCAGCGCGGTGACGCACAGCACGCGGCCGCCGTGGCTGCGGAGAACGCCGTCCAACAAATCAGTGCCGGCGTGGAAGATGTGCAGATCCGCCGCCACGGGTGGCACCCCCGTGATGCTGTCGCCCGCGCGCGGCGCCGCCGGGTAGCCGTGCGCGGCCATCACCACACCGAGCGCGGTGCGGCGGTCCCATTGCAAATCCACGCCAGCCAGGCCAGGGCCGGTGCTGTCGGTGGCCTGCATCAGCACTTCGAAGAGGTCGCTCTTCAGGCGCATCAGGATGACCTGCGCTTCCGGGTCGCCGAGCCGGCAGTTGAATTCCACCGTGCGCGGCTGGCCCTGCGCGTCGATCATCAGGCCGGCGTAGAGGAAGCCCGTGAAGGGCAGACCGTCCTTGGCCATGCCGGCTATGGTGGGCTGGATGATCTCCTGCATCACCCTGGCATGCACGTTGGGCGTGACCACGGGTGCGGGCGAATACGCGCCCATACCGCCGGTGTTGGGGCCCGTGTCGCCGTCGCCCACGCGCTTGTGGTCCTGGCTGGTGGCGAGCGTGAGCACGCTCTTGCCGTCGCACAGCACGATGAAGCTGGCTTCTTCGCCGTCCATGAAGTCTTCGATGACGACACGTTCGCCCACTTTGGTGAGCATGTGGTCGATCGCCGCGTGCGCCTCTTGCAGCGTCATCGCCACGACGACACCCTTGCCCGCCGCCAGGCCGTCGGCCTTGATGACGATGGGCGCACCGTGTTTGTCCACATGCGCGTGCGCGGCGGCGGCTTCGGTGAAGGTGGCGTACAGCGCGGTCGGGATGCCGTGGCGCTGCATGAATTCCTTGGCGAATGCCTTCGAGCTTTCGAGCTGCGCCGCGCCCCGCGTGGGGCCGAAGATGCGCAGCCCGCGCGCGCGGAACACGTCCACCAGACCAGCCGCCAATGGCGCTTCGGGGCCGACCACGGTGAGCGCGACTTTTTCAGCTTGGCAGAAGTCGGCCAGCGCGACGGGGTCGGTCAGCGGCAGGTTCTTCAGGCCCGCTTCGGTGGCGGTGCCACCGTTGCCGGGCGCGACATAGACGGTCTGCACGCGGTCGCCCTGTGCCAGCTTCCAGGCCAGCGCGTGTTCACGGCCGCCGCCGCCGATGACCAGAACCTTCATTCGGAAATCAGCGCGTTGTGAAAGAGATCTTGCACGTCGTCCAGGTCCTCGATCACGTCCAGCAGCTTCTGCATGCGCTCGGCATCGGTGCCAGTCAGTTCGATGCTGTTCTCGGCGCGCCAGGTCACTTCAGCCACTTCGGGCTTCAGCCCTGCGGCTTCAAGCGCGACTTTGACGGCTTCAAAGTCCCCCGGCGCCGCCAGCACCTCGATGGCACCGTCGTCGTCAGTGATCACGTCTTCGGCGCCCGCTTCCAGCGCCACTTCCATCACCTTGTCTTCGTTCGTGCCGGGCGCAAACACCAGCTGCCCGCAGTGCTTGAACTGAAAGGCCACCGAGCCTTCGGTGCCCATGTTGCCGCCGTACTTGCTGAAGGCGTGGCGCACTTCGGCCACGGTGCGCACGCGGTTGTCGGTCATGCAGTCCACGATGATGGCCGCGCCGCCGATGCCATAGCCCTCGTAGCGGACTTCCTCATAGCTGACACCTTCAAGCGCACCCGTGGCCTTGTCGATGTTGCGCTTGACGGTTTCCACCGGCAGGTTGACGGCCTTGGCCTTTTCGATCGCCAGCCGCAGCCGCGGGTTGGCCGACACGTCGCCACCGCCCAGGCGGGCCGCGACCATGATCTCGCGGATCACGCGCGTCCAGGCCTTGCCGCGCTTTTCATCCTGCCGGCCCTTGCGGTGCTGGATGTTGGCCCATTTGGAATGACCTGCCATGGGGTCTTGTGCTCCTGAATATCAACTGCCGATTTTACCTGCTGGGCGCGCCGCCGCAGCCCTGCCTGCAACAGGCGGCTTCCCAGGCGCAGGAAGTGCCGCTACCGTTGCCACTTTCACAGGAAAAACCATGGACTTCGACGGATTCATCGGCAAGGGCTGGGA
>JANNGN010000397.1:0-1688 GCA_031403895.1 Rubrivivax sp.
GCCGACAGCGATTGCAGGCGCAGCGCATCGGGTGGCAAGGGGCAGGAAAAGGTGATCGGTGCAGCCATGGTCGTCAGGCCCGCAGGCTCCCCGTCAAGGCGGACAGGGCTGAAAGCATGCTCAAGCAGCGCCTGCGGGGCGAACAGCGCCGAAAGTCATGCTGGCTCCTCTGGGCGCAGGAGGGGATGGATGGAGATGGGTACAGCGCATCAGCTCGTGGCGGGTCGAAGCTGCGTTGCGGCATGGCTTCGGCGTGCGACAGCAGGCCGCCGCCCATCGGGCCGTGTGTCAGTGCGGGCATCACGCGCTCTTTGGCGTGCCGGGTTCGCAGCGGCATTGCGCCGTCACCAGCCACCCCATCACCGGCAACCCGCCTTCCATGCGCAGCTTTTCATGCTGCACGGCCTGCACGGTGAAGCCTGCATCGCCAAGTGTGCGGTCCAGGTAGCTGCGCTCATGGGCATAGCGGCCGTTGCCTTGCAGCCGATGCGGCTGGCCGCTGCCATCAGCCAGTGCTTCAACCGTGAAGACGAGCCAGCCGCCAGGGCGCAGGCAGCGCCGGGCGGCGCCGAACACCGCGTGCAGTGGGCCGAAGTAGCACAGCGTGTCGGCCGAAACCACGGCGTCAAATGCGCCGGGCTGGGTTTCGAGGTAGTGGGTCAGTTCTGCCTTGTGCAGCACGTCGTAGACCTGGCGCACGCGTGCGCGCTGCAGCATGCCGGTGGACAGGTCGCAGCCGGCCAGATGCAAGGCCCACGGCTTGAGGCCGGGGCCGCACAGTCCGGTGCCGCAGCCGGCATCGACGATCGCCAGCTTGGCCGCTGCCGGCCCGGCGGCACGGGCCAGTGCGTCGACCACGAGCCCGGGCGCGCAGTAGTCCAGCGCCTCGAGTTTGGAGTCGAATGAAGATGCGAACTGGTCGAAGACCTGCTCGACGTAGCCGTCGCTGGCGCGCTCGGGGGTGGCGCCGCCCTGGCAGGCTGCCAGCATGTGCGCCGCCACCGGGTTGCCCGGCTCTTCGGCCAGCCATTCGCGCAGCAGATCGGCGGCCTTTTCCATCTCGCCCAGCAGCATCAGCGCGCGGATGACGTCGCTGCGCGGCTGCAGGTGCGCCGGCCACAGCACACGCGCGCGGCTGTGGGCCACCAGTGCCTCGGGAATGCGACCCAGCTGCACCAGAGTTTCCGACAAGTTGTACCAGGCGTCGGCAAAGTCGGGCGCGTGCGCGAGGGCAGTGCGGAAGGCCTGCTCGCTCTGGTCCAGCCGGTGCTGCTTGCGGTGCAGCAGGCCGAGGTTGTTGAGTGCCATCGCGCCGTCGTGCGCCGTCGGTGCATGCGTCACCGCCTGCTGGTAGGCCTCGGCCGCTTCGTCGGGGCGGCGCGCCAGTTGCAGCACGTTGCCCAGGTTGGTCCAGGCGCCAGCGTGCCCAGGCACTTGCTCGACGACCTGCGTGATGAGCGTGATGGCCTCTGCGCTGCGGCCCTGGTTGTGGCGCAGCACACCCAGAAAGTGCTGCGCATCGACCTGGCCCGGCGCCTGCTGCAGTACCGCGGCCAGCCCGCGTTCGGCCTCGGCCAGGCGCCCATTGCGCAGGTGGTTCACCGCTTCTTCGAGCAGGGCCCCGAGGTCCGGGACAGGCACCTCGGACAATGCACTCATTTGAAGGTGTAGCTGAACTGCCCGTCGGC
>JANNGN010000398.1:0-9003 GCA_031403895.1 Rubrivivax sp.
CCCCAAGTGGGCGCCGGGCGAAGAAAAGGGCAGCAAGATGGTGTTCATCGGCATCGACCTGCCCAAAGATGTGCTGTTGCAAGGCGTCGGCGCCGGGCTCACGTTCCCACGCGCTGCACCCGTGTTCTGGCCCAGACCGAACGCGCGGTGCATTCGCTAGTTGGCACTCTGCTGCGGTGCCGCCATAGAGCATCCCGCCGAACCTGCTGCATTGCCAGCACGGGCGGGGCTGAGTTTCGACGGGTGAACCGTGGCCTAGGAGCATGCGCACATCATGCGCGCGGGGTGGCTCAAGGGGTGAGCGTGTGGGGTATGGCTGGCGCCGGTGGACATCCCTGCTCGGTTGCTGGCCGTTGCCTGCGTGGTCACACTGCTACAGCCGCCATTGCCTTCACGTCGAAGCCCGGCGCCGGGCCAAGCACTTTCCGGGATGGTGTAACAGATGGGGGGACTGCCAGAAATTGACCCAGTAACCCGCATGAATGCTTGCGGTACGAAGGACGCCCCTTCCGCCAGGACACCAGCATCCACGCGGCTATCCGGCCAGTTCGCAGAACTGAATCACCAGCCAGCCCACCACCCCAGAACTGCAGCCGCATGCGTTGCGGTGATGCACCAGGCGTGCGACTTCGGGCTGCTGCGCAAATGGACGCACGAACCCTCGAACGCAGTCTTGATCGCCGGCTGTGTCGGTGCGCGCCGGATGGGAGCCCTGATCGACCGGCACGGCCTGACAGCCAGACTGGCCCACTGCGCCTGACATCGGTGCCGGCGCTGCGCGCCAGCGTTTCGACGGCCACGCAAAGACCGCATCGCCTTCAGACAGCTCCGGGGCTGAATCAGCTTGGCAGCGGCAGCGGTTCCGCCCGCTCTGTGGCCGCGCTTTGACGCACACTGCGGTGACCACGGGAGCCCGCATGCAACGACTCAATCGCCTCGGTTCATTCGCCTTTGCCTCCACGGTCGGCACGCTGCTCAGCGGTCTGGCCGGCTGCGGCGCGGAGGTCGCCGGCACGGCTGCGGGCGTGGCAGCGGCGCAGGCGGCTCAGGCCAGCCAAGCACAGGCGCAACAGGCCAGGATCGTGCAAGGCTTGAAGCAGGCTCAAGACGCAGCGGCCGCACGCGCAGCCAGCGCAGCCGAGTGACCAAGCGCGGGACTGCGTCTGCATCGTTGCGCAGTGCATGGGGCCCGGTGGGGACAGCTCGGCTGCTCAGGCTCGCTAGAACCCGGCCGCCATGCGGTCAGGCCGCTGCACATCAGTGTGCGAGCCCGATGACGCGCCAGTTATCGCGCCTTCAGACGCTGCCGCTGAGGCGTAGAACCAGGCCGTCTCCGAGGCGCGTGCTGCGGCCGGCCTGCCCGTGCTCTCCTGGGTCATGCAGCGGCATCAAGATTGGTGCGACCTGACCGCCACAGGACAGGCTGAGTGGCCTCAGACCTTGCTTCGACGCCCTGTCAGCACCAGGCCCGCCAAGGCCATTCCGGCCAGCGCCAACGAGCCTGGTTCCGGTACGCGGTTGTCCTGCACCGTGATGGAACTGGCCGCCACTTCACCGTTGTTGCCGACCTCGCCGATGTACAGGAAGAGCCCGGCCGTGGACACCGCAGCGGTGAGGTTGAAGTTGAGGCTGCCGTTGTCGCCCATGCTCAGGAAGCCGAATGGCGTGACGGTGGTGGACTCGCCATCGAAACTGCCCAGGGTGGCCACCGCGTCGTCAACAGTTGTGCCTGAAACGCCAGTGCCGAAGAGTTTGGGATCGACTGGCGTGCGCTGGACACCAGGGTTGAAAGTCGTGCCGGCCACAAAGTCGAACACCGAGATGCCAACCAGTCCGGCAGCGCAGGCTGCCGTGGCGCAGTCACTGGTGGACAGCCTGATGGCGTCGAGGTCGAAGCCCGAGAACTGGCCGTCAGCGCCACCCAGGCCGGCGCTGTTGTCAGCGATCTGGATCGACAGGATATTGGCCAGGCCCACGCCGGACAGGTCGGCCTTGAAGACGCCGGTGCCCGCCAACGTGCCGCCAGTGACGCCGCTCAGTTGGGTAAAGCTCAGGCCGACGCTGACGGCGAAAGCGCTGCTGGCCAGCAGGGACGCGGCGGCAGCGGCACAGAGTTGAAGTCGAAGTTTCATGGCAAGTCCTGAGAGTTGAACACGGTGCCGCAGGGCTGGTGGCCCCACCGCTGGCGCAAGCGTAGAGGCCAAGCGCAATCGGCGCGTCCCATGGGTTAGGGGCCCCACCCGTTGGGGTGAGCGCGGGTTCAGCGGCTGCTGTCGAACTGCGCCAGCCGCTTGTAGAGCGCCAGGTACGCCTGCGCTGGTGGGGCCCAGGACAACGGCTCTGCCATGGCCACGGCCATGCGCGCGTGCCAGGCAGGCGGGTCCTGCTTGAGGGCTGCAGCGCGCAGCACCGTTCGCTCCAGGGCCTGCGGCGTCGCGGCTTCAAAGTGAAAGCCGTTGGGCGCTGCTTGCGCATCGTCACGCACGGTGTCGGCCAGCCCGCCCACCCGCCGCACGATCGGCAGCGTGCCGTAGCGCAGGCCGTACATCTGCGTCAGGCCGCAAGGTTCGAAGCGCGACGGCACGAGGATCGCGTCGGCCCCCGCCACCAGCCGGTGGGCACGCGCTTCGTCGTAGCCGATGTGCACATGCACGCGCCCGGGGTGCGCCTGCTGCGCCATGCGAAAACCAGTCTCCAGCGCCGGGTCGCCTGTGCCTTGCACGGCCAGTTGCACGCCGGCCTGGAGCAGCCGTGGCAAGGCAGCGAGCAAGAGGTCGAGGCCCTTTTGCGCGGTCAGGCGGCTGACGATGGTGAGCAGCAGCGCGCCGTCCCGCAGCTCGAGTCCAAGCTCTCTGCGCAGCGCGTCGCGGCAAGCCGCTTTGCCTTGCAGCCGCTCCAGGTCATACCGCTGGCCGATGGCGGGGTCGGTGGCCGGATTCCAGACCTCCGCGTCGATGCCGTTCAGGATGCCGCTGACATGGCTGCCCCGGCTGCGCACCACGCCGTCGAGGCCGCAGCCGAATTCATGGGTGGCGATCTCGCGCGCGTAACTGGGACTGACGGTGGTCACCTGGTGGGCGTATTGCAGGCCCGCCTTCATGAAGCTGAGCTGGCCGTGGAATTCCAGCCCCGCAGCCGACAGCAGTTCAGACGGCAAGCCCAGCATCGGTCCGTCACCCATCGGAAAGAGGCCCTGAAAGGCGAGGTTGTGTACCGTGAAGACAGAGCGCGCCCGCGTGGGCGGGTGGTAGGCCATGTAGGCGCAAGTCAACGCAGCATGCCAGTCGTGCGCATGCACGATGTCGGGCGTCCAGGCGGGGTCGGCGTCGTCGGCGGCCAGGTGCGCCGCAACCCAGCCGAGCAGGGCGAAACGTTGCAGGTTGTCGGGCCATTCTTCGCCCTGGTTGTCTTGATAAGGGCTGCCGTCGCGCCGGTACAGGTACGGCGCGTCGATGACGTACACGGGAAGGTGCGTCTGCGGCATGCGCGCCAGCAACAGGCGCACACGCACGGCGCCGAAACACGACCCGATATCGACCACCACGCGCGCCGCCTGCACGGCGTCCAGCACCGCCGGCAAACCCGGCAGCAGTAGCCGCACACCAGCGCCCTGCGCGACTAGCGCCACCGGCAAGGCCGCCACCACGTCGGCCAGGCCGCCGGTCTTCACCAGCGGAAAGACTTCCGCTGCCACATGCAGCACCTTCATCACCGGCCCCTTGTCAGCTCAATTTGCGCAGCATGTCGCGCGTCACCAGCGTGATGCCGGATTCGGTGCGGTGAAAGCGCGCCGCGTCCGCCACCGCGTCTTCGCCGATCACGAGGTGGTCAGGGATGCTGCAGTCGCGGTCGATCACGGCGCGCGTGAGGCGCGCATGGCGCCCCACCTGCACACCGGGCAGCAGCACGCTCCAGTGAACCTTGGAGTAGGAATGCACCCGCACCTGCGAGAACAGCACCGAGCGGAAGACTGCGCCCGACACGATGCAGCCGCCCGAGACCATCGACTCGATGGCCATGCCGCGGCGGTCGTCCTGGTTGTGCACGAACTTGGCCGGCGGCAACTGTGCCTGGTAGGTCCAGATCGGCCAGTCGGTGTCGTAGAGGTTGAGCAAAGGGTCGGTGGCGGTGAGGTCGATATTGGCGTCCCAGTACGCGTCAATCGTGCCCACGTCACGCCAGTACGGTGCCAGGCCGGGCTTGCCGCCGACGCAACTCAGCTCGAAGGGGTGCGCGACTGCATCACCGGCCTTGACCATGTGCGGAATGATGTCCTTGCCGAAGTCGTGGCTGGAATTCGGGTCGGCCATGTCGCGTTCCAGCTCTCGATAGAGATAGCGCGCGTTGAAGATGTAGATGCCCATGCTGGCCAGGCTGCGCTCGGGTTTGCCGGGCATCGTGGGCGGGTCGGCGGGTTTTTCGACGAAGGCCGTGATGCGGCGGTTCTCGTCAATCGCCATCACGCCAAAGGCCGTGGCTTCGCTGCGCGACACTTCGATGCAGCCGACCGTGCATTCACGCCCCAGCGCCACGTGGTCGGCCAGCATCAGCGCGTAGTTCTGCTTGTAGATGTGGTCGCCGGCCAGCACCACCACGTAGTCGGCGCGGTAGGCAGCCAGGATGTCCTGGTTCTGATACACGGCGTCGGCAGTGCCGCGGTACCAGCTCTCCTCGTCCACCCGCTGCTGCGCCGGCAGCAGATCGACGAACTCGTTCATCTCGCTTTTCAGGAAGGCCCAGCCGCGCTGCAAATGGCGCAGCAAGCTGTGGCTCTTGTACTGCGTGATGACGCCGATGCGGCGGATGCCCGAGTTCATGCAGTTGGACAGCGCGAAATCGACAATGCGGAACTTGCCGCCGAAGTACACCGCCGGCTTGGCGCGGGTGTCGGTCAGGTTCTTCAGGCGGCTGCCACGCCCGCCGGCCAGCACCAGGGCCACGGCGCGGCGCGGAAGGTCCAGGCCCTGGGCCACATCGATCGGTTTCATGCTTCGTCCTTGATGGGTTCAGTGCAACAAAATTACAGCCGCGATTGACTGATCGAAAACTAAAAACAATTCATTAGGTTCAGTAACCTACAAAGGCATCACATTGATAACACGACGAAGCCGATTGACGTATGGCGTTTTTACGTGGATCGGAGAAATTCCTCGATTGATTTCTACTGGCAAAACTGTCGAAGCGAAGTAGCCAAACTACAAGCTGACTTCGGCACTTGCCATTGACGCCAAGGCTGCCGTTCAGAGACACTTGCAGGCACCGGCGATCGTGCCCAGACCCCCCGTCCAGCGGGCCAGCCTCTGCAATGTCACACCACAACATCCCTTGCGCAGAACTGCGTTCTGACGTCACCTTCAACACCGCCCAGGCGGTGCAACACCACCTGCTGCACACCGTGGGCGCAGCACCGGCCGGCGCCACGCGCTCGGAGATCATGCACGCGGTGGCGCAGGTCGCGCGAGAGCAGTTGTCTGAGCGCTGGGTGGCTGGCGACAGCGCCGACCGTGCTGCCAAGGCGCGCCGCGTGTATTACCTGTCGATGGAATTCCTGATCGGGCGCACGCTGTCCAACGCGCTCGCAGCCATGGACCTGAAGGGCGACATGGGCCAGGCCGCCCGCGCGCACGCCGCAACGCTGGAAGACCTGAGCGCCACCGAAGCCGACGCGGCGCTCGGCAACGGCGGCCTGGGCCGACTGGCGGCGTGTTTCCTGGACAGCATGGCCACCGTGGAACTGCCGTCTTTCGGCTACGGCATTCGCTACGAGTTCGGCATGTTCAAGCAGAGCATCCAGGACGGCCGCCAGGTCGAGTACCCCGACCCATGGCTTGAAGACGGCACGCCGTGGGAATTTCCGCGTTCTGGCGTTCACTATCCCGTGTACTTTGGCGGTTGGGTCGAACCGGCTGCCGATCCGAGCCTGGTGCCCACCTGGCGCCACGCCGGTGAAGTCAACGCCAAGGCCTACGACATGGTGATCCCGGGGCACGGCACGCAGCGCGTCAGCACGCTGCGGCTGTGGAAGGCGGTGGCACCGAGCCAGATCGACCTGCACGCCTTCAACAGTGGCGACTACGCGCGCGCTGCCGAGTTCAAGAACGAGTACGAAAACATCAGCTGGGTGCTGTACCCAAACGACAGCACACCTGCCGGGCGTGAACTGCGGTTGCGGCAGGAGTACTTCTTCACCAGCGCGTCGATTCAGGACATCCTGGCGCGCCACAAGGCAGAACACGGCGGCGAACGTGGCGCCGAACGTGGCGCCGAACGTGCGGCACTCGCCAACCTGTCGGACAAAGTGGCGATCCACCTCAACGACACCCACCCGGCCATTGGCGTGGCCGAGCTGATGCGCCTGCTGGTGGACCAGAACGGCTTCGGCTGGCACGCGGCCTGGGCGATCACGAAGAAGGTCTTCAGCTACACCAACCACACGCTGATGCCCGAAGCGCTGGAAACCTGGCCGGTGGCGCTGATGCAGCAAGTGTTGCCGCGTCACCTGGAGATCATCTTCCGCATCAATGCCGAATTCCTGGCCGAGGCCGCAGCGCACCGGCCCGGTGACGACGAATTCCTGCGCGGCCTGTCGCTCATCGACGAACGCGGTGAACGCCGCGTGCGCATGGCGCACCTGTCGATCGTGGGCAGCCACAAGGTCAACGGCGTGTCGGCGTTGCATTCGGAACTGCTGGTGAAAACCATCTTCGCCGACTTCGCCAGCCTGTGGCCCGAGCGCTTCACCAACATGACGAATGGCGTGACGCCGCGGCGCTGGCTGGCGCAGGCCAACCCGAGCCTGGCGTCACTGATCGACAGCAGCATCGGCAGCGGCTGGCGGCTGGATCTGGATCAGCTCAAACGCCTGCTGCCGCACGCCGACCGCGAAGACTTCCGCAACGCCTTCATGGCTGTCAAGCACGCCAACAAGGCGCGCCTGGCCGAGCACATCCGCGCCACCACGGGCGTGGTGGTGGATCCGACGAGCCTGTTTGACGTGCAGGTCAAGCGCATCCACGAATACAAGCGGCAGTTGCTGAACGTGCTGCAGGTGGTGGCGCGCTACCAGGCCATGCTGGCTGATCCGAAGGCGCCGTGGACGCCGCGCACCGTGATCTTCGCCGGCAAGGCCGCAAGCAGCTACACGGCAGCGAAGAACATCATCCGGCTGATTCACGATGTCGGCCATGTCATCAACCATGACCCGCGCATCGGCGGCAAGCTGAAGCTCGTCTTCGTGCCGAACTACGGTGTCTCGGTGGCCGAGATCATCATGCCGGCAGCCGATTTGTCCGAGCAGATTTCCACCGCCGGCACCGAAGCCTCGGGCACGGGCAACATGAAGCTGGCGCTCAACGGCGCGCTCACCATCGGCACCGACGACGGCGCCAACATCGAAATCCGCCAGCAAGTGGGCGACGACAACATCTTCATCTTCGGCCTGTCCACGCAAGAGGTGGCCGACCGCTGCACCACCGGCTACCAGCCGCTGCGCATCTACGAAGAAAACCCACGCATAAAAGCCGTGCTCGACGCCATCAGCGGGGGCCAGTTCAGCGAAGAAGAGCCGGGCCGCTATCGCGAACTGGTGGACTCGTTGCTGTGGCGCGGCGACAAGTACATGCTGCTGGCCGACTTCGACAGCTACTGGGCCGCGCAAGCGCGTGTGGATGCGCTGTACAACGACCCAAAAGCGTGGGCGAAGAAGGCGATCGCCAATGTGGCCGGCATGGGCTTCTTCTCTTCGGACCGCACGATCCGCGACTACGCGCGCGAGGTGTGGGGCCTGGTGGCCAAGCCTTGAGTTTCGCCGCGCGGATGCTCAGCGACACCGACGTTCAAGCCATCTGCCAGGGCCGCCACGGTGACCCTTTCGCGGTGCTGGGCCCGCACGCTGCAGCGGATGGCGCCTTGTGGGTGCGTGCCTTTCTGCCCGGCGCGGTGTCGGCGCAGGTGGTGTCGGGTACACGCGCCTGGCCGCTGACGCTGCGCGACGCAGCTGGCCTGTTTGAAGGCCCCACCGCCGCAGCCGGGTTGTATCAGTTGCGTGTGCGCTGGGGCAACGACGCGGGGAGCGGCAATGAGTCGCTCATCGACGACCCCTATCGCTTCGGCACCGTGCTGGGCGAGATGGATGTGTGGCTGCTGGGCGAAGGTTCGCACCTGCGTCCCTACGAAATTCTGGGTGCCACGCCGCGCACGATGGGTGGCGTGGCAGGCACGGCCTTCGCCGTCTGGGCGCCCAACGCCAGCCGCGTCAGCGTGGTTGGCGACTTCAACTTCTGGGACGGCCGCCGCCACCCGATGCGGCTGCGCCGCGAGTGTGGCGTGTGGGAACTCTTTCTACCCGGCGTGTTGAGCGGCGCGCGCTACAAGTTCGAGCTGCGGGACAGCGCCGGCACCCTGTTGCCGCAGAAGGCCGACCCCTGCGCGCGCCAGAGCGAACTGCGCCCGGCGACGGCCAGCGTCGTGGCCGCCATGCCGCCGGTGGCGCCGCCCTCGCTCGCACGCCAGGCCGCGAATGCGCTGGACGCGCCGATGAGCATCTACGAAGTCCACCTGGGCAGCTGGCGCCGCAAGCTTGAAGTCGGCAACCGCTGGCTGACGTGGGACGAACTGGCCGCCGAGCTGGTGCCCTATGCGCAGGACATGGGCTTCACGCACCTGGAACTGCTGCCCGTCAGCGAACATCCTTTCGACGGCAGCTGGGGCTACCAGACGCTGGGGATGTACTCGCCGACCGCCCGATTCGCGAGTGCTGCCGATGCCGCCTGCGGCGGCAGTGCCGCCGGGCTGCGCCGCTTCATCGACACCGCCCACCAGGCGGGCATCGGCGTGCTGCTGGACTGGGTGCCGGCGCACTTCCCCAGCGACGCCCACGGCCTGGCGCAGTTCGACGGCACGCACCTGTACGAATACGCCGACCGGCGCGAGGGTTTCCACAACGACTGGAACACGCTGATCTACAACTTCGGCCGCACGGAGGTGCGCAACTTCCTGGTCGGC
>JANNGN010000399.1:0-5737 GCA_031403895.1 Rubrivivax sp.
ATGGCCAAGTACGGCATGAGCGAATGCACGCTCGGCCACGCCGGTGAATTCCGCCCGCATGGCATCGCGGTCAACAGCCTGTGGCCGCGCACGGGTATTGCCACCGCCGCGATGCAGATGATTCCGGGCGTGGACCTGAACCTGTGCCGCAAGCCCGAGATCCTGGCCGATGCCGCTTACTTCATCTTCACCAGCGAATCCAAAGTGACCACCGGCAACTTCTTCATCGACGATGAACTGCTGGCCCAGCACGGCGTGACGGACCTGGACAAGTACTCGGTGGTGCCGGGCACCACCAACTTCATGCCCGACTTCTTCATCGACTGAGGCTCAGCCCGCGCTGGCGAACACCTCGTCCAGCGCTGCCACCCAGCGCGCCTTGTCCGCCGCCGGCGCAAAGCTCGCCTCCAGGCTGTTGCGCGCCAGGACATAAGCCTGCTGCACGCCGAGTTGTGGCAATGCGTCGAAAGTCTCGGTGTAGTTTTGCAGCAGATAACCGCCAAAGTAGGCGGGGTCGTCGCTGTTGAGGGTGGCGCGCAGGCCGGCTTCCAGCAAAGCCGGCAGGTTGTGCTCGGCCAGGGTCTTGAAGACGCACAGCTTCACGTTCGACAGCGGGCACACCGTCAGCGGCATGCGCTCCGCCGCCAGCCGCTGCACCAGCGCAGGGTCTTCCAGGCAACGCACGCCGTGGTCGATGCGCTCGACCTTCAGCACATCCAGCGCGCTCCAGATGTAGGCCGGCGGGCCTTCTTCGCCCGCGTGGGCGACGGTGTGCAGGCCGAGATCACGGCAACGCGCAAAGACGCGCGCAAATTTCTCCGGCGGGTGGCCGCGTTCGCTGCTGTCCAGGCCGACACCGATGAAGTGTTCGCGCAAGGGCAGCGCTGCGTCCAGCGTCGCCAGCGCAGCCTCTTCGCTCAAGTGGCGCAGGAAGCACAGGATCAGCGAAGCGCTGATGCCCAGCTCGGCCTGCGCCTGGCGGCAGGCGCGCGCCAGCCCCTGCACCACGGTGGCCATCGGCACGCCGCGCTCGGTGTGGGTCTGGGGGTCGAAGAACAGCTCGGCGTGGACCACGCCGTCGGCCTTGGCGCGCAGGAAGTAGGCCCAGGCCATGTCGAAGAAGTCCTGCTCGTGCAGCAGCACGCTGGCGCCGGCGTAGTAGATGTCGAGAAAGCTCTGCAGGTCGCTGAAGGCGTAGGCCTCGCGCAGCGCCTGCACGCTCGGGTAAGCCAGCGCCACGCCGTTGCGCTGCGCCAGCTCGAAGATCAGCTCAGGCTCCAGCGAGCCTTCGATGTGGATGTGCAACTCGGCCTTGGGCATGGCGCGCAGCAGGGCGTGCAGCTCGGTTCTGGCGATGGCGTTCATGGGGCTTTGATGGGCGGCGGAAGAGCCCGCACTGTAGCCACGAAACAGTGCCAGCCGGCTCAAGCCCGGTGCCTGCCCGGCCGACATCAGGGTCTGCGGTCGGGCGTCTTGCGTCGGGCAGCCCTGTCGGACAAGAACTGTTACCAGCGAAGCGCTCAAGTGCGCGCGCAGGCCACCGATATCCGATGGTGATGAGGCACCAAAGGCTGTAGCGCCAGTGCCGCTCTGCCACACGGCCCAGGGGTCTGCGCCGTTCCGTTATCCGCCGAGGTTCATGCGATGTTTGATTCCCGCCACCCCTTGAGTCGCCGCAGCGCCAGCGCCGGCTTCACGCTGATCGAAGTGATGATCACGGTGGCCATCATCGGCATCCTGTCCATGGTGGCGCTGCCGAGCTACCGCGACTACATCCTGCGCGGCCAGCTCACCGACGCCTCCAACGGCCTGGCCACGATGCGCGCCCAGATGGAGCGCCACTTCCAGGACAACCGCAGCTACGCCACCGTGGGCACCTTCACCACGCCCTGCGAAGCCGCCGCCGCCACCCGCACCTTCAACCTCTTTGTGGTGAGCTGCTCGGGCACGCCCACCGCCACCGCCTTCACGCTGCAGGCCGCGGGCAGTGGCAATGTCTATGGTTTCACCTTCACCATCACCGAAGCCGACGTGCGCGCCACCACGGCGGCACCCACCGGCTGGAACACCTGCACCACGGGCTGGATGCTCAAGCGGGGGCAAGCATGCTGAACCGGGGCTCCCCATCGTCACGGCGCGCGCGCGGCTTCACGCTGATCGAGCTGATGGTCACGATCTCGCTGCTGGGCGTGCTGCTGGGCCTGGCCGCCCCGTCGTTCTCGCTCTGGACGCGCAACGCCAAGGTGCGCACGGTGAGCGACGCGTTGCAAAACGGCACCCGCCTGGCGCAAACCGAAGCCGTGCGGCGCAATCGCCAGGTGGTGTTTTTCCTGAGCAACGACGCTGCCTGCAGCGCCACCACGGCACCCGCTGCGAACGGCAGCAACTGGGCCATCCGCACTGTGCCGCTGACAGCGGGCGACGCGGTCGAGACCGTGCAGTGCGGCAACCTGGCAGACCTCGCAGGCGGCGTGGCCATCACCGGGCCGACCGCAATCTGCTTCAACTCGATGGGCCGCCAGGCCGCCAACGCCAGTCCGGGCGCTGGCTCGGCCACCTGCTCGCTGGCCGCCAGCGGTGTCAGCAGTTACGACATCGCGTCACTGGGCAGCGACCGGCCCTTGCGCGTGATCGTCACGCTTGGTGGCCAGGTGCGCCAGTGCGACCCGGCCCGCACGCTTTCTGCCACCGCGCCTGACGGATGCCCAGCATGAACGCCAAACCCAAACCAGGCTCGCAACGCGGTGTCTCGATGATCGAGGTGCTGGTCGTGATCGTGCTCTTTTCCTTCGGCTTGATCGGCATGGTGGGCCTGCAGGCCAAGGCGGTGCAGGTCTCGGTCAGCGCTGAAGACAGCAGCCGCGCCGCGCTGCTGGCCAACGAGATCGCCTCCGCCATGTGGGCCGCCAATTCGGTGACGCTGCCCAGTGCCGACATCACAGCCTGGGATCTGCGCGTCGCCGACGCCGCCAGCCGCGGCCTGTCCAACGGCGTCGGCACCGTCACCGTCGCCGGTGGCGTGGCCACGGTCACGGTGACCTGGCGCGCGCCGCAGGAACCGGCGGCTGCGCTGCACACCTACAGCACGCAGGTGCAGATTCCATGAACGCGCAGCGCCAGTCAGGCCACGGCCACCGTCGCCACGCTTTGCGCCAGGCGCCGCGCCGCGCCAGCGCCGGCTTCACGCTGATCGAGCTGCTGGTGGCGGTGACCATCGGCATGGGGCTCACGCTGGCCATCACGCTGATGCTGGTGCGCTATGAGTCGGGCCGGCGCTCGACGACGCAGCTCAACGACGCCTCGATCGGCGGCGCCTTTGTGTCTTATGCGCTCGACCGCGTGGTGCGCAGCGCCGGTTCGGGCTATGCGCAGTCGTGGCGCAATTCTTTCGGCTGCGAACTGCTGGTGTCGCGCAGCGGCACCACCACGCTGCCGCGCGCGACGGCCTTCCCGGCGCCCTTTGCCAGCGTGCCGCAAGCCGTGCGCCTGGCGCCGGTGATCGTGCATGCCGGTGCCGGCACCGGCGGCTCGGACGTGCTGGCGGTGCAGACCGGGGCCTCGGGCCTGGGCGAATCGCCGCTGCGTGTGCTGCCCTCGTCGGCCACCACCACCGGGCTGCGCGTGCCGGCCACGGTGGGCCTGCGCGGCGGCGACCTGCTGATGGTGTTCCAGGGCGCTGGCAACTGCATGCTGCAGCAGGTGGCCAGCGGCTTTGCCGGCGGCGCCGACCAGCAGATCAACTTCGGCGGCACCTACGCCGATTCCGACATCAACAGCGTGCGCCTGGAAGACATGGGCACGGCCACCACGGCCTGGGTCACGCCGCTGGGCAACGTCAGCGCCAACCGGCCGATGTTCCAGCTCATCGGCGTCGGCGCCGACGCCACGCTGGTGGCGCACGACATGCTGCAGCTCGACGGCAGCGACACCGTGGTCGCCATTGCCGACGGTGTGGCCGACCTGCGCGCCCGCTACGGCGTGGACACCGACGGCAACGGCCGCATCGACAGCTGGGTTGACCCGGCCATTGCGCCCTGGAACGCGGCATCGCTGCTGGCCGGCACGCCCGCAGCGCAGGCCAACATGGCCAACATCCTGGCGCTGCGGGTGGGCGTGATCATGCGCACCAACACGCCTGAACGCGACCCGGTGGCCCCGTCATCGCTGACGCTGTTCAGCGACCTCGGCAGCGCTCTCATCGCCACGCGCACGCTCAGCGCCACCGAACAACAAATGCGCTGGCGCAGCCTCGAATTCACCGTGCCGCTGCGCAACGTCCTGCTGAAGCCATGACTGCAATCACCACCCACCGGACCACCCGCAGGCCGCGCAACCGCAGCGGCCTGAACGCGGGCACAGCGCGCGCCCAACGCGGCGTCGTGATGTTGTTCGGCCTGATCGCGCTGGCGATCATGCTCATCGGTGCGGCCGCCCTGGTGCGCTCGATGAACACCTCGCTCTTCAACGCCGGCAACCTGGGCTTCAAGCGCGATCTCACGAACCAGGCCGAACGCGCGGTGGCCACCGTGCTGACGCTGCTGCAAAGCGGCGCGCTGGGCAGCGAAAGCGCGCGCCAGAGCAACAACACGGCGCAGAACTACAGCGCCACCATGCTGGCCACCAACGCGCAGGGCCTGCCCAACGCGCTTGTCAGCGACAGCACCTTCGGCACCTTCGGCAGCAGCGGCAACGACATCAGCGTCAGCGCGCAGGCCATCACCGTGCGCTACCTGGTGGACCGCCTGTGTGTCAACGGCGGCGTCGCCGCGGCCAACCACTGCACGATGGCCGACGACCCCAACCCGGCAGGCGGCAGCGGCTCTGAATCGATCCGCGCCGAAGACGCCAGCAGCGGCGGTGCCGGTGCCGTCGGCCAGCGCGTGGTTTACCGCCTGAGCATCCGCGTGGCCGGCCCGCGCAACACCCAAGCCTTTTTCCAGACCACCCTGACGCTATGAACACGCCCAACCGCGAACCGCTTGCGACTTCCGTGCCCGTTGCCGCAGTGCCCAACAAACGCTGGCGGCTCCAGCTCATGGCCTGCGGGCTGCTGCTGGCGGCGGCGGCGTTTTTGCAGCTGGCGCGGGCCACCACGTCGCTGGCCGACCAGCCCGTGTTCACCAACACGGCCGTGCCAGGCAACCTGGTGCTGGCGTTGTCGGTCGAGTTCCCCACGGCGGTCAGCGTGGCGCACCAGGGCGCCTTCGTGGCCGGCACCCGGTACCTGGGCTACTTTGACTATGCGAAGTGCTACCGCTACGTGCAGGGCACGGAGGTCGCTGACAACGTCAGCCACTTCAACCCCGTCGGCACGGCGACCGCCCAGTTCAGGTGCACCGACTCGGGCCTGACGGACACCTGGAGCGGCAGCTTCCTCAACTGGTTGACGATGCAGGCCATCGACCCCTTCCGCTGGGCATTGACCGGTGGCTACCGCCGTGTTGACACCTCGACCACGACGATTCTTGAACGCGCCTGGGCCACCAGCAACACCTTGAATGGCAGCGACAGCAACTTCCCGTTGATACCGACGGCCGACGCCAGCCCGCTGCGGGCACGCCCCACGCCGAGCAGCAGTGACATCGCCGATCACACACCGTTGAGCTTCAGCTCCCTGAGAGTCAGCGTGCGCACACGCGGCAACCAGGTCTGGTTCACGAGCACGGCCACGCTCACCACGGCCACCACCGGCACGCCCACGCACTACAGCCAGGGCAGCACGCCCAGTGCAAGCAGC
>JANNGN010000400.1:0-5807 GCA_031403895.1 Rubrivivax sp.
GACTTCCCGCCCGGGCGCCGTGACCGCAGCGCCTTCTTCCGCAGCGAGCTGGAAGAATTCTTCGTGCTGTGCGCGCGTGAAGGCACCGAGCCGACTGCCGTCAAGGGCTCCTACGCCGGCGCCATCGGCCTGCCGCAATTCCTGCCCAGCAGCCTGAATCGCTATGCGGTGGACATGGACGGTGACGGCCACATTGACCTGCAGCGCAACGCGGCCGACGCGATCGGCAGCGTGGCGCATTACTTCGCCAGCTTTGGCTGGCAGCGCGACCTGCCGACGCACTTTGAAGTGGCGGTGCCGGTGGACAGCAGCGAGCGCGCGGTGCTGCTCGGCCCCGACATCGTGCCCAGCTTCAGTGCCGCGCAGTTTGCGCAGCGCGGCGCTGTGCTCGGCGCTGCCGGCCGCGCGCACGACGGGCCGCTGGCACTCGTCGAGCTGCAAAACGGTGACGCCGCCCCCAGCTACCTCGCCGGCACGCAGAACTTCTACGTCGTGACGCGCTACAACTGGAGCAGCTACTACGCGATGGCGGTGATCGAACTGGCGGCAGCGGTGGCTGCCGTGCGCGCGGCGCGTTAGCTCATCTCACTCTCGCCGCCCAGCCAGGTGCAGCACAAAGGCGTATTCGCGCGCAATCTCCGCCAGTTCCGAGAACCGACCCGAGGCACCGCCGTGGCCGGCTGTCATGTTCACCGCCAGCAGCAGCGGGTTGTGGTCGGTCTTGAGCGCGCGCAGGCGGGCCACGTATTTGACGGGTTCGAAGTACTGCACCTGCGAGTCCCACAGCCCGGTGGTGACGAGCATCGCCGGGTAGGCTTGGGCCCGCAGGTTGTCGTAGGGCGAGTACGACAGCATGTAGTCGTGCGCGGCCTTTTCGCGCGGGTCGCCCCACTGCGTCCATTCGTTGGCGGTGAGCGGGATGGTGTCGTCGAGCATGGTGCTGACGGCATCGACAAAAGGCACGTCGAGCACGATGCCGCGGTACTTGGCCGGTGCTTCGTTGGCGACCACGCCCATCAAAAGGCCTCCCGCCGAACCGCCGCTGGCGAACACCGTGTCGGCCGCGCCCCAGCCGGCCTTGACGAGCGCATCGGTGGCGTCGATGAAGTCGTTGAAGGTGTTCTTCTTCTGCATCAGGCGGCCGTCTTCGTACCAGCCTTCACCCAGCTCGGCGCCGCCGCGCACGTGCGCGATGGCGACGACGAAGCCGCGGTCAAGCAGGCTCGCGCGGTTGGCCGAAAATGTGGCGTCGTAAGAACTGCCGTAAGCGCCGTAGCCCAGGATGTAAAGCGGCGCGCGGCCGTTGCGTTCGGCCTTGCCAGGGCGCCAGGCCAGCGTCACCGGCACGCGCTTGCCGTCGCGTGCCGGCGCCCAGATGCGCTCGGTGCGGTAAGCGGCTGCGTCGTAGCCGGGCACTTCGCGCACCTTGCGCAACAGCTTCTTGCCGTCGCCCAGGTCCAGGTCCCAAGTCGCCAGCGGCTGCACCATCGACGTCACCGCATAACGCAGATGTGCAGCGTGCGGGTCGGGGTTGCTGCCGAGCGCCACCGTGGTGGCCGGCGCGGCAGCCACGGGCGTGGAGCGGGTGCCTTGCAGCAACCTGACTTGCGTGTCCGCATCGACCCGTTCCTGCAGCGCAATGCCGGCCTTCATCAACACCACATGCTCGATGGTGGCCTGCTCGCGCCCGGGCACCAGCGTGCGCCAGAGGCGCCGGTCGTCGGGCGCACGCTGCGGTGCGGCGACGAGCTTGAAGTTGGGCGCGTCTTCATTGGTCTGGATGACCCAGCGGCCGTCCAGGTGGTCGGCCATGTGGCGCACCTTGTCGCGCCGCGCCAGCACCACGCGCGCCGGCGTGGTGGGCGCGTCGGCGTCGATGACGCGCGTTTCGGTGGTGTCGAAGCCACCAATGTTGATCGCTATGTATTTGCGCGACGCGGTGTTGGACAGGCTCACGAACAGCGTCTTGTCGGCTTCGTCGAAGACCCGCACATCGCTGCTGGCCGGCGTGCCCAGGCGGTGGCGATAGACCGGCCCGCTCTGCAGCGTGACGGGGTCTTGCAGGATGTAGAACAGCGTGCGGCTGTCGTTGGCCCAGGCCAGGTCTTCCAGCACGCCGGGCACCGTGTCGGCCAGGTCCTGCCCGGTGCGCAGGCTGCGAAAGCGCAGGCTGTGGATGCGGCGGCCGGCGCTGTCCTCGGTCCAGGCCAGCACCTCGCCGTTCGGGCTGATGGCGGTGGAGCCGACCTTGTAGAAGGCCTTGCCCGCAGCGCGTGCGTTCTGGTCCAGCAGCAACTGTTTTGGCGCCTTCGGGTCGGCGCGCGCGGGGCTGCCGCGCTGGCGCATCAAGAGCGGGTACTCCGCGCCCGGCTTGTATTCGCGCCACAGCCACCAGCCGTGGTCGTACAGCGGCACGCTGCTGTCGTCGTCCTTGATGCGCGAGCGCATCTCGGCCACCAGCCTGTCCTGCAGCGGCTGCAGCGGCGCCAGCACGGCGGCGGTGTAGGCGTTTTCGGCTTCCAGGTGCTGGATGATTTCCGGCCGCTTGACCTTCGGGTCGTCGTCGCGCAGCCAGTGGTATTCGTCGGCACGCTCGCCTTGCGGGCCGCGCACGGTGTGGGGCACGGTGGGCGCGACCGGCGGTGTGGCGGCGTGGGCAAACGCTGGCGCATTGAGAGTCATGATGAGCAGGGCCGAACAGAGGTGCATGCCGAAGATGATAGGGGGCAGGCTCGCTATGCTGCGGGCATGCACAACGCTTGCGCCAATGCCCGTGACGCCACCGACAGAGTCCGCCGCAGCAGACGCTGGCCGGGGGTGGGCACGCTGTGGGCTGCAGTGTGGCTGCCACTGCTGCTGCAGTCCTGCGGCGGCGGCGGTGGCGGCGGCACTGACGCTGGTTCCAATCCCGCCGCCAGCCTGACCCCCAGCAGCGGACGCGTCAGTGCCGACAGCCTGGTGGCGGCGGGCTGCACCGGCGGCGGCGCAGTGGGTGTGCTGTATGCCAACGCCGAAGTCGAGCCGATGCTGGCGCGTTCGTCCACCAATGCGCAGCAACTGCTCGCCGCCTGGCAGCAAGACCGCTGGAGCGATGGCGGCGCGCGCGCCATCGTCAGCGCGGTGTCGCAAGACGGCGGCGCCACCTGGACGCGCACGCTGCACCCGCTGTCGCGCTGCGGCGGTGCGGCTGCGGGCAGTGCGGGCGACTTCGAACGCGCCACCGACCCCTGGGTCGATATCGGCAGCGACGGTGTTATGCACCTCATGGGCCTGGCCTTCAGCGGCGCCACCTTCACGCCCAACAGCCGGAGCGCGATGCTCGCCAGCCGCTCCGCCGACGGCGGCCGCAGCTGGTCCGCGCCGCAGACCTTGGTGCTGGACGGAGCAACGCTCTTCAACGACAAGAACACGCTCACGATCGACCCGATCGAAGCCCGCTTCGTGTATGCCGTGTGGGACCGGCTCGACACCGCCGGCAACGGCCCCACGCTGCTGGCGCGCTCGACCGACGCCGGCCTGAGTTGGGAGCCAGCGCGCGAGATCTACCGCCCCCCCGCAGCCACCGGCGGCACGGCGCAGACGATCGGCAACCGCATCGTCGTGCTCAGCAGCGGCACGCAGCGCGGGCTGCTGGTGAACGCCTTCACGCAGATTGACGTGGTTGCCGGAGTGGCGCGCAACTCGGTGCGCGTGCAGCGCTCGGCCGACCGGGGCCTGAGCTGGAGCGCGGCCGTGCTGGTGGCCGAGCACCGAGGTGTGGGCACGCGTGACGCCAGCACCGGCACCGCCATCCGCGACGGGGGCATCGTGCCCAGCATCACCACCGGCGCCGACGGCGCGCTGTGGGTGGCGTGGCAGGACAGCCGCTTCTCTGGCGGCGTGCGCGACGCCATTGCCGTGTCGCGCTCCAGCGACGGCGGCGCCACCTGGAGCACGCCGGTGGAAGCCAGCCACAGCGGCACGGCGCCGGCCTTCACGCCCACGCTGCACGTGCGCGACGACGGCCTTGTCGGGCTGCTGTACTTCGACTTGCGGCCCGACACCGCCGACACCACCACGCTGCTGGCTGCCAGTTGGCTGGCGACCTCGCGCGACGGCCTGGTCTGGGCCGACACCGTGGTTTGGAACTCTTTCGACATGGCCCAGGCGCCCAATGCGCGCGGCCTGTTCCTGGGCGACTACATGGGCCTGGTGAGCAGCGGCAGCCGCTTCCTGCCACTGGTGGTGCTGTCGGGCACGGACCTGAACAACCGCAACGACGCGTACCTGTTGCCGGTGACGCCGGCAGTGGCATCGGCAGCATCAGCGCCATTGGCGTTGCGCAATGCGGCGCCGCTGCAAGCCCTCAGTGAAGCCGAGTTCCAGGCCCGCCGCAACGCCTTCACCCAGCGCGTGATGGAGCAGCGCCTGCCCGATTGGGCCCGGCGGGTGAAGCTGCACGCGCCTGCAGCGGAAGGTCGATGACCGAAGTAGGGCTGGCACATCATCCGCCATTGGCGTATAGAATGAAAGTATGGAGTTCGTTGAAACCCCAACGTTCACGCGCCAAGTCACGGCTCTTTTGAGCGACGAGGAGTACCGGCAACTCCAGAACGTGCTGGCCGAAGACCCCGAGCACGGGGATCTCATCCAGGGCGGCGGCGGCATTCGCAAAATGCGGCACGGCAAGCAGGGCAAAGGCAAAAGCGGTGGCGTGCGCGCCATCTACTACTGGATCAAGGATAGGCACCAGATTTACATGTTGGTGGTTTACGCGAAATCGAAAAGAGACGGCCTGAGCGACAAGGAGACTGCAATCTTGCGTGATCTGGTCAAGGAGTTGTGAACATGGACAAGACCTTGTTTGACGAACTTGTAGGCAGTCTCAAGGAAGCTCAGGCTATTGCCAAGGGGCGAGCCAAAGCGTCCCGACGGATGGTGGCAAACCCGCCTGATGCCAAAGCCGTGCGCGAGCAGATCGGCTTGTCGCAAAGTGAGTTTGCCAAGCTCATGCGTGTGAGCGTCAAGACGTTGCAGAACTGGGAGCAGCATCGACGCAACCCTACGGGCCCCGCCGCTGCGCTGCTGAAGATTGTGTCCACGGCGCCAGAGTTGGCGCTGCGGTCATTGCACGCCTGAGCGCTTGCAGGTCAATCCACCGCCGCCACAAGCTCAAGCCGCCATCGGCACCAAAAAGTCGCGGCTGATGCCGACGCCGAGGTCGTTCACGCGGTCCAGGAACTGCGTCAAATAGGCGTGCAGCCCGGTGGCCAGGATCTCGTCGATGCGGCCATAGCGCAGGTCGCTTTTCAGGCGGCCGGCGCGGCGCAGCGTCTCTGAACTCTGTTCGTTGGCCACCAGCGTCAGGTTGGCCACCGCTTCGTTCATGCACGCCGCCAGCGAACGCGGCATGTCGGGGCGCAGGATCAGCAGTTCGGCCACCTTGCCGGGGTGGATGACGTTGCGATAGACGCGGCGGTAGATCTCGAAGGCCGAGACCGAACGCAGGATCGCGCTCCAGTGGTAGAAGTCCACTTCCTGCAAGTCCTTCGCCGGGTCGGGGCCGAAGTAGTCGCCACCGGCGAGGGCCTGAAACTTCACGTCGAGCAAGCGCGCGGTGTTGTCGGCGCGCTCCAGGAACGTGCCCAGGCGCAGGAAGTGCAGCGCTTCGTCCTGCAGCATCGTGCCCACCGTGACGCCGCGGCTCAGGTGGCTGCGAAACTTCACCCATTCGAAGAACGAACCGGGGTCGCGCTCGAAGGTTTCGTCCTTCAGCATGCGGTTGAATTCGAGCCAGGTCTGGTTCTGCGTTTCCCACACTTCAGTGG
>JANNGN010000401.1:0-14655 GCA_031403895.1 Rubrivivax sp.
GAAGAGGTCAACGTCTGCACGATCGAAGACCCGATCGAGATGATCGAACCTGCCTTCAACCAGACGCAGGTGCAGACAGCGCTGGACTTCGGTTTTGCCGAAGGCCTGCGCGCGCTGATGCGGCAGGACCCGGACATCATCATGGTCGGCGAGATCCGCGACCTGGCCACCGCCGAGATGGCGATCCAGGCCGCACTCACCGGCCACCTGGTTTTCAGCACGCTGCACACGAATGACGCCGTCGGCGCCGTCACTCGGTTGGCCGACCTGGGCGTGCCGAGCTACCTGATCGCCGCCACCGTCATCGGCGTTCTCGCGCAGCGCCTGGCGCGCACGTTGTGCCCGGCCTGCAAGGTGCGCGACGACGGCACCACGCGTGAGACGCTGGACGAAATGGCCAAGCCCTGGCGCCTGTCGGGCGGCGTTCGTTCGTACAAGCCGGTCGGCTGCCTGGAATGCCGCCACACCGGCTACCGCGGCCGCGCTGGCCTCTATGAGCTGATGCTGATGAACGACGCCACGCGCGCCGTCGTGCATCCGAGCCTGGACGCCGACGCGCTGCGCCGTGAAGCCGTCAAGCAGGGCATGCGCCCGCTGCGCCTGGCCGGCGCGATGAAGGTGGCTGAAGGGCTGACGACGCTGGAAGAAGTGCTGCGCAGCACGCCCGGCCTGGGCTGAGCACGCTGGTCTGCCCGCGTGGCGGCGGGCGGCGCCGGGCTTTTTGCCTTACGTGGAAACCACACCGGCCGAAGCCGCCCCCGTCCCTAGAATCCTGTCAAACCGAGAGGTCAAGAGGAGACACAACTTGAAAATCAAGAGCGAAAAGGACTTCTGGTCCGGACTCATGTTCATGTTGGTGGGCGTGGCCTTTGCCTGGGGCGCCACCAACTACAGCTTCGGCAGCTCGGCGCGGCCCGGGCCTGCTTACTTCCCGTTCGGCCTGGGTGTGCTGATGGCCATCCTTGGCGGCACGATCCTCTTCAAGGCGCTGACCTTCGAAGTCGAGGGTGGCGACAAGATCGGCCCCTGGGCCTGGAAGCCGCTGATCATGATCAGCGCCACGGTGGCCATCTTCGGCTGGACGCTGCCGCTGCTGGGCATGGTGCTCGCGCTGCCGATCCTGGTCTGCGTGGCCGCGCTGGCCGGTGATGAATTCCACTGGAAAGACGCGCTCATCAGCGCCGCCCTCCTCACTGCCGGAAGCTGGTTCATCTTTATCTGGGGCCTGAAGCTGACGCTTCCGCTGTGGCCTTCTTTCCTGGCCAGATAAGGGGCACCGCATGGACCTGATCAACAACCTGATCCTCGGCTTTGGCGTCGCGTTCACCTTCCAGAACCTCGCTTACGCCTTTGGTGGCGCGATGCTCGGCACGCTCATCGGCGTGCTGCCCGGCCTGGGCCCAGTGGCCACCATCGCGATGCTGTTGCCCAGCATTTATGCGCTGGACGCCACGCCGGCGCTCATCATGCTGGCCGGCATTTACTACGGTGCACAGTACGGCGGCAGCACCACTGCCATCCTGATCAACGTGCCGGGTGAAAGCAGCTCGGTGGTGACGGCGATCGACGGCTACCAGATGGCCCGCAAAGGCCGAGCAGGTGCAGCGTTAGCCGCAGCCGGCCTGGGCTCCTTCTTCGCCGGCTGCGTGGGCACGATCATCATCGCTGCCTTTGCGCCGCCGCTGACCGAACTGGCCTTCAAGTTCGGCCCTGCCGAATACTTCAGCCTGATGACGCTGGGCCTCATCGGCGCGGTGGTGCTGGCCTCGGGTTCGCTGCTCAAGGCGATCGCGATGATCCTGCTCGGCCTGCTGCTGGGGCAGATCAACACCGACGTTATCTCGGGCGTGCCGCGCTACAGCTTCGACATTCCTGAACTGACCGACGGCATCGGCTTCGTCGCCATCGCCATGGGTGTGTTCGGCTTTGGCGAAATCATCAGCAACCTCGGCCGTCCGGCCGAGCACCGCGAGGTCTTCACCAAGGACGTGAAGGGCCTGTGGCCCACGGTGGCCGACTTCAAGCAAGCCTTCCCGGCCGTGCTGCGCGGCACGGCGCTGGGCTCCATCCTGGGCGTGCTGCCAGGCGGTGGTGCGCTGCTGGCTTCTTTTGCCGCCTACACGGTAGAGAAGAAGATGACCATGAAGCCCGGAGAAGTGCCCTTCGGCAAGGGCAACATCCGCGGCGTCGCAGGGCCTGAAAGCGCCAACAACGCCGGCGCGCAGACCTCTTTCATCCCGATGCTGACGCTGGGCATTCCGCCCAACGCCGTGATGGCGCTGATGGTGGGCGCGATGACCATCAAGGGCATCCAGCCCGGCCCGCAGGTCATGACCAGCAACCCGCAACTGTTCTGGGGCCTGATCGCGTCGATGTGGGTCGGCAACCTGATGCTCGTGATCCTGAACCTGCCGCTGATCGGCATTTGGATCAAGCTGCTGACGGTGCCTTACCGCTTCCTGTTTCCGGCCATCATGGTGTTCTGCTCGATTGGCCTTTACACGCTGAACAACAACGCCTTCGACGTTTATATGGGCGCCGGCTTTGCGGTCGTGGGCTATGCCTTCTACAAGCTGGGATGTGAACCGGCACCGCTGCTGCTGGGCTTCATCCTCGGGCCGATGATGGAAGAGAACCTGCGCCGCGCGCTGCTGCTGTCGCGCGGCGACTGGACCACGTTCATGACACGGCCGCTATCGGCCGGGCTGCTGATCGCGGCCGCGCTGATGATCGTGGTGGTGATGCTGCCGTCGATCAAGAAGAAGCGCGAAGTGGCGTTTCAGGATGCCGCTGATTGACGACACCAATCGCACTCGGTCTGAATCGGCTCCGCACTGCGGGGCCTTTTTCTTTTCTGCGCTAGCCTCCAGCCCATGCCCACCCCCGCCGCCCTTGCACCGCTGAAAGACCCCGTCTTCCGCGGCCTCTGGCTGGCCTGGCTGGCGGCCAACATGACGATGTGGATGAACGACGTGGCGGCCGCCTGGCTGATGACGTCGCTGACCACGAGCCCGGTGATGGTGGCGCTGGTGCAGACGGCGTCCACACTGCCGGTGTTTCTGCTGGGCCTGCCCAGCGGCGCACTGGCCGACATTCTCGACCGCCGACGCTACTTTGCCGCCACGCAACTGTGGGTGAGCGTCAACGCGCTCGTGCTCGCGGGCTTGAGTCTGTCGGGCCAGCTAACGGCCAACATGCTGCTGCTGCTGACCTTCAGCAACGGCATCGGCCTGGCGATGCGATGGCCGGTGTTTGCGGCCATCGTGCCGCAGATCGTCACGCGCGCAGAGATGCCCGCTGCACTGGCGCTGAACGGCATCGCGATGAACCTGTCGCGCGTCATCGGCCCGGTGCTGGCGGGTGCTCTGCTGGCGGCCTTCAGCCCGGCGGTGGTGTTCGTGCTGAACACGGTGCTGGCGGGCGTGGCCTTTACGTTCATCCTGCGCTGGAAGAGCACGCCACGCAGCAGCGCGCTGCCGGGCGAACGCTTCGTGGGCGCCATGCGCGTGGGCCTGAACTTCACCATGCAGTCGCCGCGGCTGAAGGTGATCCTGCTGCGCATCTTCCTGTTTTTCCTGCAAAGCACGGCGCTGGTGGCGCTGCTGCCGCTGGTGGCGCGCAGCCTGCACGGTGGCGGTGCCGCCACCTTCACGGTGATGATGTCCTGCGTGGGTGCGGGCGCCATCGTGGCGGCGCTGTATTTCCCGCGTCTTCGCCAGCGCTTCAACCGCGACCAGTTCGTCAGCGGCGGCACGCTCATCCACGCCGTGCTGTCGTGCCTGATCGTGGGTGTGCAAGAGATCTGGGTCGCGCTGCCTGCGATGGTGGTCATCGGCATGGCCTGGATTTCGGTGGCCAATTCGCTCACCATATCCGCCCAGATCGCCATGCCCGACTGGGTGCGCGCACGCGGCATGTCGATTTACCAGATGGCGCTGATGGGTGGCGCCGCAGCGGGCTCGCTGCTGTGGGGCCAGGTGGCAAGCTGGGTGGGGGTGCGCGAAGCGGTGTTCGCTGCCGCCGCCTTCGGCGTGCTGGTGCTGCTGCTGACGCGCAGGCTCACCGTGGAGGGAGGCGCCGAGATCGACTTCACGCCCGCACTGTCGCGCACTGCGCCCAGCCCCAGCGACACCGTTGCCGCCGACGAAGGCCCGGTCATGGTGACGCTGGAATACCAGATCGACCCCGCCCGCGCCGCCGCCTTTGCCGACGTCATGCAGCGCACCCGCCGTGCCCGCCTGCGCCAGGGCGCGCTGTCGTGGGGCCTGTTCCGCGACGTGGCGGTGCCGGGCCGCTACATCGAATACTTCGTTGACGAGAATTGGCTTGAACACCAGCGTCGGCTGGAGCGTTTCACGGCCTTCGACGCCGACCTGCGTGCGCAGCGGCTGGCCTTTCACCTCGGGGCCGAGCCGCCACTGCTCAACCGCTACGTGGCCGACAGCCTGGTGACGCCGCCCGGGCGCTAGCGTCAGCGCTATCAGCGCCATCAGCGCTACCAGTGTCATCAGCCCCAACCAGCCAGCCGGCCCAGCCGTGTACGCAGCCGCCACAATCGCTTGCTGCCATCGCTGGAACAAGAGTTCACCACCGCATGAATACCGACGCCCACACCCCCCATGCTTTCGACTGGCGCAGCGGCTACGCCAGCCAGCGATCGCCCGTCTTTGCGCGCAACGTCGTCAGCACATCGCACCCGCTGGCCGCACAGGCCGGCCTGCGCATGTTGCACTCTGGCGGCAATGCGGTTGACGCCGCGATTGCCGCTGCAGCGGTCATGACCATCGTCGAACCCTGCAGCAATGGCCTGGGCTCTGACGCCTTTTGCATCCTGTGGGACGGCAAGGAATTGCACGGCCTGAACGCCAGCGGCCCCGCGCCGCAGGCCTGGACGCCGGCCTACTTCAGCGCCAAGTACGGCGTAGAGGCCAGGACGCCGCCCAAGCGCGGCTGGGACAGCGTCACCGTGCCTGGCGCGGTGGCCGGCTGGACGGCGCTGCACGCGCGGTTTGGCAAGCTGCCCTTTGCGGACCTGTTGGCGCCGGCTATCGACATTGCACAGCGCGGCTCCGCGGTGCCGGTGATCATCCAGCAGAAGTGGCGCAACGCCGCCGGCCTGCAAGAGATCACTTCACAGCCCGGCTTTGCGCAGGCCTTCCTGCCGCACGGCCGCGCGCCGCAGGTGGGAGAGCAATTCAAGTTCCCGGACGCCGCGCGCACGCTCAAGCTCATCGCACAAAGCAAAGGCGAAGCGTTCTACCGTGGCGAAGTGGCAGCCGCCGCCGAAGCCCATGCCAAGGCCCACGGTGGCGCCCTGACGGCAGCCGACTTCGCGGCCTACCGGCCAGAGTGGGTGCAGACCATTTCCAAGGACTACCGCGGCTACACGCTGCACGAGATTCCGCCCAACGGGCAGGGCATTGCGGCGCTGATTGCACTGGGCATTCTGGACAAGTTCGACCTCGCCGCGCTGCCGCTGGACGGCATCGCCAGCCAGCACTTGCAGATCGAGGCCATGAAGCTGGCCTTCGCCGACGTGTACCAGTACGTCGCCGAACCGCGCAGCATGCGTTTGACAGCGGCGCAGATGCTGGACGACAGTTATCTCTCCAGCCGCGCCAGGCTCATCAACCCGCAACGCGCCCAGGACTTTGGCCCCGGCTACCCAGCGCAGGGCGGCACCATCTACCTGTCGGCGGCAGACGCCAGCGGCATGATGGTCAGCTTCATCCAGAGCAACTACATGGGCTTCGGCTCGGGCGTGGTGGTGCCGGGCTACGGCCTGAGCCTGCAAAACCGCGGCCACGGCTTCACGCTCAACGCCGACAGCGACAACCTTGTCGGCCCCGGCAAGCGCCCCTTCCACACCATCATCCCCGCCTTCCTCACCAAGGCAGGCAAACCGGTGATGAGCTTCGGCGTGATGGGCGGCGACATGCAGCCGCAGGGCCACCTGCAGACCCTTGTGCGGATGCTTGACTACAAGCAGCAGCCGCAGGCAGCTTGCGACGCGCCGCGCTGGCGCTACAACGCCGGCCTGGTCAATGCCGAACAGGGCTTCAGCCCCGCCACTGCGCAAGGCCTGCGTGACCTGGGCCACCGCGTCGAACCCTTTGCCGACAGCTACCAGGACTATGGCGCCGGCCAGTTCATCTGGCGCCTGGACGAAGGCCTGGGTGACGCGGCGACACAAGGCTACGCAGCCGCCAGCGACCCGCGCCGCGACGGGCAGGCGGCAGGTTTCTGACGCCGGGGCTGAGGATGCGCCAGACCCTGTCGCCAGGCTGGCAGACGCACCTGATGTTTGCCGAATTTGACGGCGAAGTCACCGAGCACAAGGACCACATCGTCGTGCGCAGCCCGCGCAGCCCCGGCTACTACTGGGGCAACTTCCTGCTCTACGACCGCCTGGCGACAGCGGCCGATTTCGGCCCCTGGATGCAGCGTTTCGATGCAGCCATCGTGCAGCCTGCGCCCGGCACCGGGCACGTCGCCTTCGGCATGCAGGCGCAGGCCGACAGCTTCAGCGCGCCGCAGCCCTTCATCGACGCCGGCTTCACAGGATTCGGCGTGGCCACGCTCACGCTGCAGCGCAGCGGTTTGCTGCCGCTGACGAAGGCGCCGGATGCCAGGATTGAACTGCGGCCATTGCGCCTGCCCGCTGAAGTGAGCGGTGTCGTTGACCTGAACATGGCCTGCAACGACGAAGGCTACGAGCCCGAGGGCTACCACCAGTTCCGCAGCCACCAGATGCAGCGCTACAGCGACATGGCGGCAGCCGGCATGGGTTACTGGTGGGGCGCGTTGCACGAGCGCAGGGTGGTGGCCGCACTGGGCCTCTTCGGCCAGCGCCATGTCGGCAGGTTCCAGCACGTCGAAACCCACCCCGATTTCCGCCGCCAGGGCCTGTGCCGCGCGCTGGTACACGCGGCCTGCAGCCACGGCTTCGAGCGCATGGGCTGGCACACGCTGGTGATTGGCGCCGACCCCGATGACCTCGCCATCGGCATCTACCGCCAAGTCGGCTTCCAGCAGCACGACACGCTGTGGATGCTGGAGCGGCGCGCGGCCGAAGACCAGGCCAGCGCTTGAACGAACCCCACGTCAGCCGCAGCACCGGCAGCGGCAGCACCGCCGCCGCAGCGCCGGCGCGGCACCTGGGCAGCGGCCTGGCGCTGGCCGTCGCCGGCTCCATCGCGTTCTCGGCCAAGGCCATCATCGTCAAGCTGGCCTACCGCCACGGCGTCGATGCGGTCACGCTGATCATGTACCGCATGCTCTTTGCGCTGCCGCTGTTCCTGGCCCTGGCCTGGTGGGCCGGCCGCAGCGAGCCGCCACTGACGCGGCGCGATCTGGCGGTGGTCAGCGGCCTGGGTTTCAGCGGCTACTACCTGGCGAGTTACCTGGACTTTGCCGGGCTGCAGTACATCAGCGCCAGCCTGGAGCGGCTGATCCTGTACCTCAACCCCACCATCGTTCTGTTCCTCAGTGCGCTGCTCTTCAAGCGCCGCGTGCAGCCACGCCAGTTGCTGGCGCTGGCGGTGAGCTACAGCGGCGTGCTGCTGGTGTTTGGACACGAAGCCAACCTGTCCGGTGCCGACACGCTGCTGGGCGCGGCGCTGGTGTTTGGTGGCGCGCTCAGCTACGCGTTGTACCTGGTCTGTAGCGGCGCCGAGGTGCAGCGCCTGGGCGCACTGCGCCTGACGGGCTGGGCCACATCGGTGGCGTGTGTGCTGTGCATCCTGCAGTTTTTGCTGCTGCGCCCGCTTGACGCGGCACTGGTGGCGCCGCAGGTCATCTGGCTGTCGCTGCTGAATGCGACGCTGTGTACCTTTGCGCCCGTGCTGATGGTCATGATGGCCATCGAACGCATGGGCGCCACGATGACCGCGCAGACCGGGATGATCGGGCCGCTATCGACGATCCTGATGGGCGTGTTGATACTGGGCGAGCCGTTCAATGCGTGGGTAGGGGCGGGGACGGCACTGGTGTTGGTGGGGGTGTGGTTGTTGGCGCGGGGGCGGTAGGGCTGGTGGCGAAAGAGCTGCTTCGACTCTGGACGCTTTTGCGGTCGATCATCGAGCATCGCCAAACGTTTTCTGAACAGGCCGAGTTGCCGCACGCTGATCTGGGCCCCCGGGACTCCCGCAGCGAATAGCGGTTCCGCCGAGATGGATATCTTTGGCAATCCAAGGATTAACTCGAGAAACGTGGTCACATAGCTGCAAATAGTCTTGTATTGCGATTTATCGGAGCGATGCGTCAGGTTGTGTTGGCGAATGCAGTTAAGGCGTCGCACTCAGCCCCGGTCGCCGTCCCCTGGCCTTCAATTCACCAACAGTCATGTACCAACTCCACGGCTTCTGTCAGTCCGGCAATACCTTTAAGGTGGCATTCCTGCTTCGAGCGCTGAATCAAGCCTGGGAGCCAAAATTCGTAGACTTCATGAATGGCGCCACTCGCACGGGTGAGTGGCGCGAAGGCACGAATGAAATGGGTGAAGTGCCTGTACTGGACGACGGCGCTCGTCGCCTTACCCAGTCGGGCGTGATCCTCACCTATCTGGCGACGAAACACGGTTCATATGGCGGAAGGTCGGAAAACGAACGTCTTGAAGTCCTGCGCTGGCTGTTCTTTGACAACCACAAATTCACCAGTTACTTCGCTACCTACCGCTTCATGAAGGCGTTCGGGCCCGTGGCACCCGACCCAGCAGTTATGAACTGGCTTCGAGGTCGCCTGGACAACGCGTTCGGCATCGTGGACAAACACCTCGCCAGGGGGTCATACCTTGTCGGCAATGCGCCGACGATCGCAGACATGTCGCTCTGCGGTTACCTGTTCTACCCGGTTGCGGAAAGTGGGTACGAGGTGGCGGGACGGTTCCCAAACGTCGCCGCTTGGCTGGAACGCGTCCGAGAGATACCCGGCTGGGCGAGCCCATACGACATCCTGCCCGGTGAAGTCATCGCTCCGAGATGGTGAAGGCGACGCCCAACCCCTCGCCTAAGACCAGCGCCAACGGCAGGCCACCAGGCCCGGGCTGGTGGTACGCGGTACGTTTTCACCAGCCCGGGCCTGGCGCCTTGCCGTCGTTGCCCGCTTGGCTTGAACGTCGGCCGCACAAAACCAACCTTCACCTCTTCCGCTGAAGTATCTCGGGAGCGGCGGCTTGCGGACGCTGTCAAGGGTCCGCTACGGAAGCCTGCGCAGGGGCCTCGCCGGCAAGGATACTGTTAAGATATACAGCATGGACGCAGATCATCTCGTGGTGTCGTTGTTCGCAGGCGCAGGCGGCTTTTCTTACGGCTTTTCACAAGCAGGCTTGAAGCCACGATTTGGTGCCGAGATTGACGGCGACGCGTGTAGAAGCTACGAACTAAACGTAGGTAGCCCTTGCCATCAAGTTGACCTGGGTACGATCAAACCTACCGCCGTCAAAGCCATGGCTGGAGGTGCGCAACCGTTCATCGTCATTGGCGGTCCACCTTGCCAAGGTTTCAGCACCGCCGGGCCGCGAAATGCGACGGATCCAAGAAATCGACTGATCTTCAACTATCTTGCAATCGTCGAAGAACTCGCTCCAAAATGGTTCATCTTCGAGAACGTTGAGGGCTTGCTAACGTCAGGCAGCGGCCAGGATTTGGCTCGACTTGTTCGCGAGTTCGTATCCCTCGGTTACTCCGTGCGACTCCAGAAGGTGAACCTGGCCGCGTACGGAGTGCCACAGACACGGAAGCGTGTGCTGATCATCGGAAACAGAATGGGAATTGATTTCGACTTTCCGCGCGAACTGTTTTCTTACGATAGTGGCAAGGCCAAGAAGGCGTCTGCGCTACCGATGGCACCCACATTGAATGAAGCAGTAGCGGGTTTGGGCAGTCCCTCCTTCAACAAATCTCAGATATCTAACTACGAATCGGAGACGGCTCGCAACTCCTTTGACGAATTCATGCGCAGGGGCAATATTGCAGCCGGTGTAACGCAGCACTTTCAAGCGCAAGACAATTCGGGAAAAGTGCAACTTGAACTGCTAGGGCCCGGACAGACAATGAAAGATCTGCCGCCGGCGTTATGGCATGATAGTTTCAAGCGCAGAGCCAATCGCCGGGTAGCAGATGGAACCCCAACCGAGAAGCGCGGTGGCGCTCCCTCGGGAATCAAGCGCCTGCACGGCAACCTGCAATCGTTGACTATTACTGGAGCTGCATCCCGGGAATTCATTCACCCGCGGGAGCATCGCCCACTTACAATTCGCGAATGTGCCCGAATTCAGACCTTTCCTGACCGGTACCAATGGGAAGGCAGCAGCGCCAGCGTCATTCAACAAATCGGGAATGCAGTTCCGCCCGCTGCTGCGAGCGTCCTGGCATCACACATCCAACACTTGGATGGGAAGTTCGGTTCAGGTGGGCAACACGCCAAACACGTTCGATCACCCGCCCTTCTGGGCTTTATCCTTACGGAAGCTTCCGGAATGAGCCCCGCACTGAAGAACACGGAGGCACTGCTTGCCGGAATGCATCAAGGGAGGTTCGCATTTGAATAGCACAAGACCCGGCCGCCTGACGGCTGAGCGCTCGCAACAGCTTACGAAATTGCTGACGATTAGCAAGACAGCCACGATGAACGCTGTCATGGCACCATCCGAGATAGCGCGAGTTATTGCGGTGGTCTGCTGTGATATCGGCAAGGCAGCTCAAGTTGCGGCTGCATTTCCCCAGTTCTGGAACGAGATCGCTACCGAGTCGGATTACTACTCTTTGCGCCCCGAATGGTTTGCTTCACCGGCGCCATCAGTCTCAACGTTCGACGTCGTGGACCTGTTGCAGTTCGGTGAATCACTGGATGCTGACTTTTTGACATACTTGAAGTGCCTCACTGAACTGCACAAGCGTCGGCGAAAGTACGGTCTTATTCTCCAGCGCCAGCCATTACCAACGATGGTTCAAGTCTCCCCGCGCGCGCTCATGGAGTACGGTCCCGACTTTCCGCCCGAAGCCCTGGCATCGTGGCTGACCTGGAGAAAATTTTTCTACGATCTGGACAACCGGTCTGCGCAGGAGACTGGCTATCTGTTTGAACCCATCTTGGCTGCTGCGATGGGTGGGGAACCAAAGTCTTCGCGGGAAAAGGTCGTTCGTCGCTCAGGTGATAACTCAAAGGGGCGTCAAGTCGATTGTTGGAAGGTACTACCAGACGGAACCGCACTGGCCTACGAACTGAAGCTTCGCGTAACTATCGCAGCCAGCGGGCAAGGACGATTCGCTGAAGAACTGTCCTTCGCGGAGGATTGTCAGAGCTCGGGCGTCAAGCCGGTGCTCATCGTTCTTGACCCAACTGAGAACAACAAGCTGACGGGACTTCAGGCTGCCTTTCGTCGCCATGGTGGCGAAGCGTACACAGGCGATGCAGCTTGGGCTCACTTGGAGGACGAGGCCGGACCAACGATGGCGGCCTTCATTGAACGGTACGTTCGTCGGCCAGTGGGCGAGATTTCAGCCTTCAAGGCCGCTGTCGCAAATGATCCAACCCGCCGTGGACTGGTCCTGCTGGACCTTGCAGCAAAGCTGGTGGGCACAGAACTGTCGATTACCTTGGGTGATCACGAGCGCAAGGTCCAACGCGACGAAGATCCCAGTCTTGCCTTCGACGAGCGGACAAACGAGTAAGAGTCCACGTACGATTCAGGCGCGTGCAGAAAACCCAAGTTGTCGCGACTGCCCCAAGTGCGCGCCGGCACCCTGCCTGTCAGTCCCGTTTGTTGTTGAGTGCGGGCCTTTCGATGAACACCCTGCACAACACCTTCCTCACCATGCGCACACTCTTTCTCCTGCTGTTCGCCGCCATCCATTGCGCTCCGGCCAGCGCCCAGACCCTGCGCGTGCTGACCGCTGGCGCCTTCAGGCAAGTCGTCGTCAACGTCGTGCCCGCCTTCGAGGCGGCCCACGGCGTCAAGGTGGAGGTGCAGAACGACACTGCGGGCGCGCTGCTCAAGCGCGTCGCGGCGGGCGAGGCCTTCGATGTCATCTTTCTCACGCCGGCGGGCCTGGCCGAGTTGGCGCGCGCGGGCAAGGTCGATGCAGCCAGTGTCAAGCCAGTGGCCAAGGTGGTGATCGGCGTGGCAGTAAAGGCAGGGCAGCCGCTGCCACCGCTGGCGACGGTGGAGGACTTCAAGCAGGCGGTGCTGCGTGCCAACAAGGTGGCCTACATCGACCCGGCATCGGGCGGGTCCAGCGGCATCTACCTGGACGCTTTGTTCAAGCGCCTGGGGCTGGCAGACGTGGTGAAGGCGAAGGCGGTGCTGGTGCCGGGCGGCTACGCAGCCGAGCGCGTGGCCTCGGGGCAGGCGGACCTGGTCATCCACCAGGTCAGCGAGATCCTGCCGGTCAGCGGGGTGGTGCTGGCGGGCCTGTTGCCGGATGAGATCCAGAACACCACCACCTATGGCTACGGTGTCGCTGCTGACACGCGCCTGCCGGACCTGGCGCGCAAGTTCGTGGGCGCAATGACCACGACTGCGGCGGCGGATGTCATCCGCGCCAAGGGCATGCAGCCGGTGCAGTAGGCTGAACCGACGCCGCTGGCCGCGTTCGGGTCGCCGCTGTTGACGGGTGGACAGCCCGACGATCCGCCGCAGCGCGCACATCTTCGTGGGCTCGAAGGCGGCCTCGTTCACGATCACCGATGATCCGCCGCAGCGTGAGGGGTTCGGCTGAGCCGGACTTCAGGCGCCCGAAGGCGGCCCAGCGTGCCGGTTCAACCTTGAAGGAAATCCAATGTCCGCCTTGCGCCCGATGAGCGATCTCGAATTCACCACCTGGCTCGCCGAGGCGGTGCCAGCCTATGCCGCCGACAAGGTGGCCTCGGGGCAGTGGGCGCAAGACGCGGCGCTGGACCTGTCGAAGAAGGAACACGCTCAGCTACTGCCGCAGGGCCGGCTCAGTGCGGACAACCACCTCTACAGCATCGTCGATGCCGAAGGCGCGGCGGTCGGCGTGCTGTGGTTTGCGGTGCGGACCAAGTTCAACGCGCGCATCGCTTATGTCTTCAACATCGACGTGTGGCCGCAGCACCAGCGCCATGGCCACGGCAGGCGGGCCTTCGAGGCCTTGGAAGGTGAAGTGCAAAGGCTGGGCCTGGCTGGCATCGCCTTGCATGTCTTCGGCCACAACACCGGCGCCCAGGCGCTGTATGCAAAGCTGGGTTTTCAGCCGACCAACATCAGCCTGTACAAGGCCGTCGGCGGCGCCGCGCCGCTGCTGGCCGCTTGAGTCTGGCCGCACAATTCCTCAGGCAGAGCGCACGGCGGTGGCGCCTCCCACTCATCACACACTCAAGATTGGATCGACATGGACCTGGGCATCAACGGCAAATGGGCGCTGGTGTGCGCTGCCAGCAAAGGCCTGGGCAAGGGCTGCGCGCGGGCACTGGTGCAAGAGGGCGTGCATGTGGTCATCACCGCGCGCGGTGATGAAGCGCTGCAGGCCACGGCCACCGAGTTGCGCAGCCTGGCGCCGGGTGTGAGCGTGATCGCAGTGGCCGGCGACATCACCACACCCGCCGGCCGCGCCGCCGCGCTGGCGGCCTGCCCGCAAGTTGACATCCTGATCAACAACGCCGGCGGCCCGCCGCCAGGTGACTTTCGCGACTGGGACCGGGACGCCTGGATCAAGGCGCTGGACGCCAACATGCTGACGCCCATCGAGCTGATCAAGGCGACCGTGGACGCCATGGCCGGGCGCGGTTTCGGGCGCGTGGTGAACATCACCTCGGCGGCGGTAAAGGCGCCAATTGACGTGCTGGGCCTGAGCAACGGCGCGCGTTCGGGGCTGACGGGTTTTGTGGCTGGCCTGGCGCGGCAGCCGCGGCTGGCGTCGAAGAACGTCACCATCAACAGCATGCTGCCAGGCCCCTTCGACACCGACCGCCTGCGCGGCACGGCTGTGGGCGCGGCGGCCAAGGCAGGCAAGAGCGTGGAAGCGGTGCTGGACGAACGGCGTTTGCTCAACCCCACGCGCCGCTTCGGCACGGCCGGCGAATTCGGCGCCCTGTGCGCCTTCTTGTGCAGCGTACACGCGGGCTATATCACGGGGCAGAACCTGGTGCTCGATGGCGGCGCGTACCCGGGCAGTCTTTGAGCCTGGATGGGGCTGTGGCTTCGCCCGCTACGCCGGGGCCGGCCTGCCCGTCATGCTCACCGTTATGCCCGCCACGATGAGGCCAAAAGCCGCAGCGTGATAGAGCTTTGGCGCATCCCCCAGCACCAGCACTGAAAGCAGCGCGGTGAAGAGTGGCGTCAGGTTGTTGAAGATGGCCGCCAGCGCCGGCCCGCCTTCTGCCACGCCCAGACCCCAGCAGCGGTAGGCCACGATCGACGCCCCCAGCGACACGTACAGCAGCGCCGCCACCAGCGGCCAGCCCCACTGGATGGGCTCGGCGCCCAGCGCTTGTTCACCGGCCGTGAAGAGACCCGCTGCGCCAACGCCAAACAGCGCCTGCACCAGCAGGAAGCCGGCCCAGTCCCAGCCTTCGTCGGCACGCGGGCGCTGCGCGCCCCGCATGTGTGCCGGCGGCCGCGCCAGCAGCCAGCTGTAGAAAGCCCAGCCGATGACGGCCAGCAGGATGTAGCCGTCACCCACCACGAAGCGCACA
>JANNGN010000402.1:0-2553 GCA_031403895.1 Rubrivivax sp.
CCGCCTTTTCACGCGCCAGACGATCTCGTTCCTGCAGGCTTTCGCGCAGCGCGGCCAGGTCGCTGAAGTGGCGCGTTTGCTTGCGCGTTGCTGTGCGCGTTCTTTCGCGCTTCGCAGGGTTCAAAGCAGCCCCCGCTCGGCCATCGACACCACCTGGCCCTGGCCCACGATGACGTGGTCGAGCACGCGCACGTCGATCAGTTGCAGCGCGGTCTTCAGCGTTTGCGTCAGGTACTCATCTGCGCGTGAAGGCTCGGCCACGCCCGAGGGGTGGTTGTGGGCCAGCACCACCGCAGCCGCATTCAGCGCCAGCGCGCGGCGCAGCACTTCGCGCGGATAGACGCTGGTCTGCGTCAGCGTGCCCTGGAACATCTCCTCCAGCCGCAAGAGCCGGTGTTGGCCGTCGAGGAACAGCACCGCAAACACCTCTTGCTGGCGGCCGGCAAGTTGCAGTCCCAGGTAGTCCTTGACGCGGCCCGGGCTGTCAAACACCGGCGCGGCCGTCAACTGCTGCGCCAGTGCGCGGCGCGCAGTCTCCATCACCGCGAGCAGCTCGGCCCGTTTCGCCGGACCCAGGCCCTTGATGGTCTTGAGCTTGTGGCTCTCTGCGTTCAGCAGCCCGGCAAAACCGCCGCACTGGTCCAGCACCTGCTGCGCCAGCACCAGCACGCCGCAGCCCTTGTAGCCGGTGCGCAGCAATATCGCCAGCAGTTCGGCGTCGGCCAGCGCGGCGGCGCCGCGGGCTTGCAGTTTTTCGCGCGGTCGCTGGTCGGCGGGCAGGTCTTTCATGCCAGGGTCCGTCGGGCCTCGTTGGGGTCGGGTCGGTAGAATCAGACCCAGTCTATTCGACTGTTTTTTTCGCCTGACCCCGTGAACCTTGTCCAACCCGGCTCTTTCCTGACGCTGCACTACCGCCTGGCCGGCCCCGACGGGCAGGACGTGGTCAACACCTTCTGCGACAAACCCGCCACGCTGTCGCTGGGCGCGGGGCAACTGGCGCCGGCCATCGAGGCGCAGCTCATCGGCCTGGCCGAAGGGGCGCACGAATCGTTCGAGTTGCCCGCTGGCGCCGCCTTCGGCCCGCGCAATCCCGACATGCTGCAGCGCGTGAAGTTGGCGCTGCTGCACGAGCTGGGTGACGCCGACGCGAACTACAGCGTCGGCGACGTGGTGCGCTTCCCCACCCCCGACGGCAGCGCCGGTTATGCCGGCGTGGTGCGTGAATGTGGGCCCGACTGGTTGCTGTTCGACTTCAACCACCCGCTGGCCGGCCAGCCGGTTTGTTTTGAAGTCAAGTTGCTGGGGGTCATGTAGCGTGAGCAGCGCAGGCTTTGCCAAGCGCGAACTCCCCCTTGGGGGGGCGACGCGCAGCGTCTTGGGGGCGCCATGAGCATCGACGAAGTCCTGCTGGCCGAACCGCGTGGTTTCTGTGCTGGCGTTGACCGTGCCATCGAGATCGTCGAACGCGCGCTGACGCGCTTTGGCCGGCCCATCTATGTGCGCCACGAGATCGTGCACAACACCTACGTCGTGGACGACCTCAAGCGCAAGGGCGCGATCTTCATCGAAGACCTGGCCGACGTGCCGCCCGGCGCCACGCTGGTCTTCAGCGCCCACGGCGTGAGCCAGGCCGTGCGCACCGAAGCCGCCGAGCGTGGCTTTCAGGTCTTCGACGCGACCTGCCCGCTGGTGACCAAGGTGCATGTCGAGGTGGCCAAGCTGGCGCGGGAAGGTTATGAGTTCATCATGATCGGCCACAAGGGCCACCCGGAGGTTGAAGGCACGATGGGCCAACTCAGCCAGGGCATCTATCTCGTCGAGGACACGGCCGACGTGGCGGGCGTGCAGCCGCGTGGCGACAAGCTGGCCGTGGTGACGCAGACGACGCTGAGCGTGGACGACGCGGCGGCGATCCTGTCGGAAGTCAAACGCTGCTTCCCGCATGTGCGTGAACCGAAAAGGCAGGACATCTGCTACGCCACGCAGAACCGGCAGGACGCAGTCAAGCTGATGGCACCAGGGGTGGACGTGGTCATCGTCGTCGGCAGCCCCACCAGCAGCAACAGCAACCGCCTGCGCGAACTGGCGCAGCGCCTGGGCGCCGAAGCCTACATGGTGGACAGCGTGGCCGACCTGCAGCGTGAGTGGTTTGAAGGTCAACAGCGCGTGGGCCTGACGGCGGGCGCTTCGGCGCCCGACGTGCTGGTGCAGGCAGTCATCGCGCGGCTGCGCGAATTCGGCGCATTGAGCATTCGCAAGATGGACGGCGTGGTGGAAAACGTGCGCTTCCCGCTGCCGCGCGGCCTGGGCGACCGCAGCATGGCCGAAGTGTCCTCTTCACGATCCTGAGGGCCGGCCGTTCTTCGTTCACCCCCTTTGAAGACGGCGCCGCACTCGGCGCCGTTTGTCCGTCGAAAGTTTCGCTTGAAGGATTTGCCATGATCGACATCAACCTGCTGCGCCGCGGCCGCGGCGCCGTGGTCGCGCAACAGCCGCGCCCCCACAACCCCCCGCCCATCCAAGACGTGCAGCGCGACACCCCCCAGGAGGCCG
>JANNGN010000403.1:0-5426 GCA_031403895.1 Rubrivivax sp.
TACGAGCAGCTCTTTGCGCAGTGCGGACGCATGATGATGAGCATCCAGCAGCTGCCCGTGCCGGTGATCGCGCGCGTGCAGGGCATGGCCACCGCAGCCGGCTGCCAGCTGGTGGCGCAGTGCGACCTGGCAGTGGCTGCACGCGAAGCACGCTTTGCCGTCAGCGGCGTCAACCTGGGTCTTTTCTGCAGCACCCCGAGCGTGGCGCTGAGCCGCAACCTGCAGCGCAAGGCGGCCTTCGAGATGCTGGTGACGGGTGACTTCATCAGCGCGGACGAAGCGCGCGTGCAGGGCCTGGTCAACCGCGTCGTCAGCGCCGATCAGCTGGACGCCGAAGTGAGCGCACTGGTGGAGCGCATCGTCAGCAAGCCGCGCGTCGCCATTGCGATGGGCAAGGCCCTGTTCTACCGCCAGCTGGAGCTGGGCATGCAGGCCGCCTACAGCGACGCGGCCAGCACCATGGCCTGCAACATGATGGACGGCAGCGCGCTCGAAGGCGTGCAGGCTTTCATCGACAAACGACCGCCGCGCTGGTGAAGGCGCTGCTCAGTCGGCATCAGTCAGCCTTTGCGCCGCTGGCCTTGACCACACGCTCATAGCGTTTCAGCTCGCGCTGGATGAGCCCGGCAAATTGCTCCGGCGTGCTGGGCACCGGCTCGGCCATCAACTGCGCAAAGCGTGTCTTCGTTTCCGGCGCTTGCAAGGCCGCCACGAACGCGGCGTTGAGCCGCATCACCACCTCACGCGGCGTGCCGGCCGGCGCGATCAGGCCCCACCAGGTGTCGATCTCGAAGCCGGGCAGGGTGTCGGCGATGGTCGGCACATCGGGCAGCAGCGGGCTGCGCTGCAACGACGTGACCGCCAGCGGCAGCAGCTTGCCGGCGCGGATGTTGACGGCGGCGGTGGCCAGGTTGTCCAGGCTGTAGTCCACCTGGCCCGACATCAGCGCCAGCTGCGATGGCGCGCCGCCGCTGTACGGAATGTGGACCGCAAAGAAGCCGGCGCGCTGCTTGAAGATTTCACCGCCCAGGTGGCCTGCGCTGCCGTTGCCGCCGCTGGCGTAATTCAGCTTGCCGGGATGGGCTTTCGCATAGGCCAGGAAGTCCTTCAGCGACGCGATGTTCAAGCGCTTGGCGGTGTCGGCATTCATCACCAGCACATTGGGGATTCGCACCATCTGCGTGATGGGCGCGAAGTCCTTGATCGGGTCGTAGGGCAGCTTCGTGAAGAGCCACGGGTTGATGGCATGCATGGCCACGGCGGCAATGCCCAGCGTCAGGCCGTCGGGCGGCGCCTTGGCCACCATGTCCACGCCGATGCCGCCACCGGCACCGGGTTTGTTCTCGATCACGATCGCGCCCAGGGCGTCCCTGGCGCGCTCGGCGATTGCACGCACTGTCACGTCGATGGCGCCACCGGCGGCAAAGGGCACGATGATGCGGATCGGCTGGGTCTGCGCCCAGGCTGGCGTGCGGGCCAGCGCGCTGGCGGCAGTGGCACTGGTGATGAAGTGTCGGCGGTCCATGGTGCGGCGTCCCGGGTCGGGCGGTGATGACGGGTCAGCGATTGTCGTGCGTCAGTTCGCCAACCCCGCCCCTTAGCATTGCGCCATGAGCACACCACCCCGCATTCCCGGCCGCCGCCTGCTGCACTCACCCGGCCCCACGCCACTGCCCGACGAGGTGCTGCACGCGCTGATGCGCCAGCCCATGGACATGGGCGACCCGCGTGTCGATGAGACCATCGCCGCGTGCGAGGTGGGCTTGAAGCACCTGCTGCAGACCGACTTGGCCGATGTCTTCCTCTACGCCTGCAACGGCCACGGCGCCTGGGAAGCGGTGGTGGAAAATTTCTGTCCGCCAGGCAGCCTGGTGCTGATGCCGGGCACCGGGCACTTCTCGGAATCGTGGGCGCTGCAGACCGAAGCGCTGGGCCGCCGTGTGCAGCGCACCGCGTGGGTCGAAGGCCTGCCCATCGACGCGGCGGCGGTGCAGACCGCGTTGCAGCAGGATCACGCGCACGAGATCGTGGCCGTCTTCGTGGTCCACACCGACACCTCCAGCGGCATCACGAGCGACGTGCCCGCGTTGCGCGCCGCGATCGACGCGGCCGACCATCCGGCGCTCCTGGTGGTGGACGTGGTGGCCTCGCTGGCTGCTGAACCTTTTGCGATGGATGCATGGCGCGTGGACGTGGCCGTGGGCGCGTCGCAAAAGGGCCTGATGAGCCCGCCCGGCATCGGCTTCGTCGCCACCAATCCGAAGGCCTTCGCCGCCGCCGAGCGCAACCAGGCGCCGCGCTTTTACTGGGACATCGTGGCGCGCAAGAGCCCGCTGTCGTACCGCAAGTTCTGCGGCACGCCGCCGCAGAACCTGCTGGCCGCATTGGTCGCGGCGATGGGCCTGATCCAGCGCGAAGGCCTGCCGCAAGTGCTGGCCCGCCACCGCCAGTTGGCGGGCCTCGTACACGCGGCAGTGGAGGGCTGGCGCGAAGGCGGGGCGCTGGACTTCTTTGCGCGAGAACCGGCCAGCCGATCGAATGCCGTCACCACCATCACCGTGCCGCCCGGCACCGATGTGGACGGCCTGCGGGCATTGGCGCGCGAGCACTACCAAGTCGCCTTTGCTGGCGCGCTGGGGCCGCTGCAAGGGCGCGGTTTTCGCATCGGCCACCTGGGTGACCAGAACCCCGCCCAGGTGCTGGGCGCGCTGGCTGCGGTGGAATCAGCGCTGGAGGCGCAGGGTATTCCGCTGGGCAGCGGTGGTGTGCGCCGGGCCTTGCTGAAACTGGCTGGCCGCTGAAGGTGTGCAGCGAACGCTGACCCGACGCGTCGAGGCAACGCGTTTCATAGACCGCATTGATGAACCCGGCTGGGCCGGGGCTGTGTATCGTTCAGGCGAACCGGCAGGCGAGGGAGCGGGACATGGGCAAGACGAGTTTCACATCGGTTGGCAGCGTGCCGGTCCTGCTCTTCGTATTCCTGACAGGCCTGTCGGCGCTGCTGCTGGTACAGATCATCGATCAGGTGTCGGGCCTTGCCACTGCCGCAGCGGTGCATGAACAGGTCGCCGCGCCTGCGGACAAGACAGCGGCGGCTGGCAAGGCGGCGCCTTCCGCTGCATCTGCCGCCGAGTCTGCTGCTGCTGCATCTGCTGCTGCATCTGCCGCCGATGCCAGTACCAAGCCCACCCCGGCTGCCGGCGCCAAGCCAGTTATCGCCCCCTCCAACCAGTTGCTCCTGCCCAAGGACATCAAGACGCTGACCATCCTGGCGGCCTTGTGCGGTGCGCTCGGCGCCGTGCTGCATGGGCTGGGTTCGCTGGTGGCGTTTGCCGGCAACGGCAGCTTCGCTGGTTCGTGGACGCTTTGGTATCTGGCGCAGCCGTTTCGCGGCGCCATGCTGGCCAGCGGTTCGTACTGGCTGACCCAGGGCAACCTGCTCAGCGTCACCCCGCTCTCGGCGACCTCACCCATCGGGATGATGGGCCTGACCTTCCTGGTGGGTTTGTTCAGCGACCCCGCAATCGAGAAGCTGCGCGAGCTGTTCCTGGTGCTGTTCAGGACCGCCGACGCGCCGCGCAAGAACAAGCTCGACAGCCGGCAGCCGGTGGTGGCCTCGGCCAGCATCGATGCTGCGGCGCCCCAGCTGCTGAAAGTGCAGGGCGAGAAGTTTGACGCGCTGGACAAGGTGTTCATCGATGGCGCTGAAATCGTCGTCACCACCCGGACTGCGAAGACGCTGGAAATCCCGCTGACAGCGGCGCAGGCCACCCGGGGCCAGAAGCTCAAGATCGTGATCAAGCCAACGGCCAAGGACGCCGAGGAATCGCTGCCGTTCGACTTCATGGTGCCCTGACAGCCAGGGCACCAATTTCGCCAACCAGCCACCGAAGCGAGCACCACCATGGCCACCCGACAAGTCGCCCATGCGGCGAAAAAAACGCCGACTGCAAAACCGCAAAAGCCGCCGCCCGCACCGCCACTGCATGCCGCGTCGGTGCCCGTCGCGCCCACCCACCGCCTGCTGCGCGGCTATGCCTTCGACCCCAGCCTGGCAACCCAGCTGCAGACCGCGCTGGTCAGCGAAATCACCTACAAGGTGCAGTGGGAAAAAGACCTCGAGCCCGGCCCGGTGGGCGAGTACCTGGAGGTGGTGGACTTCGACCCCGCGAGCGGCTGCTTCTACGCCCCGCTCGATCTCAACCACGCCAGCGTGCTGGCCCAGAACGGGCTGGCGCCCTCGGAGGGCAACCCGCAGTTTCACCAGCAGATGGTGTATGCGGCGGCGATGACGACGATCGACCGTTTCGAACGCGCGCTGGGGCGCAAGGCCTTCTGGGCCGACCACTGGCAGCCCGACCGCAGCGTGGCTTCGGACGAGCAGTTCGTGCGCCGCCTGCGCATCTACCCGCATGCCTTGCGCATGGCCAATGCGTACTACAGCCGCAACCGCGGCGCGCTGCTGTTCGGCTACTTTTCGGCGACGCAGGATCGCAGCTCGGGGCAGCTGCCGGGTGGCATGGTGTTCACATGCCTGTCGCACGACGTGGTGGCCCACGAAACAACGCACGCGCTGCTCGACGGTTTTCACGAGCACTTCATGGACGCCAGCAACCCGGATGTGCTGGCCTTCCACGAAGCCTTTGCCGACATCGTGGCGCTGTTTCAACACTTCACCTTTGCCGACGTGCTGCGCCACCAGATTGCCGGCACGCGCGGCGACCTCGGCGGCGAAAACCTGCTCGGCCAACTGGCCACGCAGTTCGGCCATGCGCGCGGCACCCACGGCGCGCTGCGCGATGCGATCGGCAAATACGACCCGGTGCAAAAGAAGTGGGTCCGCCACACGCCGGACCCGAGCGAACTGGACGATGCCAAAGAGGTCCACGCGCGCGGTGCCATCCTGGTGGCGGCGGTGTTCGACGCCTTTCTGTCGATCTACCAAACCCGCAGCCGCGACCTGCTGCGCCTGGCCAGTGGCGGCACTGGCGTGCTCGACCAAGGCGAGCTGCACCCCGACCTGGTCGGCCGCCTGGCGCAAGAGGCGGCACGCGCGGCCAGCCATGTGCTCAACATGTGCATCCGGGCCTTGGACTACTGCCCGCCGGTTGACCTGACCTTCGGCGAATACCTGCGCGCGCTGGTCACCGCCGACATTGACCTGATGCCGGAAGATCCGTTTCGCTACCGGGTCGCGTTCATCGAGGCCTTTCGCCGGCGCGGCATCTACCCCGAGGGCATCCGCACGCTGTCCGAAGAAAGCCTGCGCTGGGCGCGGCCGGACGCCGACCCCGGTTTCGCACCGGGCGAGTTGAAGAGCAGGTTCCGCGACTTCATCGACCACCTGGAAATGCGCCAGGCGGTCAATAAATTGCGGTACCTCGAAACCCGCTGCGAGATATGGAAGGAGACCCGCGACATCCGCG
>JANNGN010000404.1:0-1598 GCA_031403895.1 Rubrivivax sp.
CAGGTTGGCGGTGATGCTGCAGATGCGCGTGGCGTCGATGACGGCGAAGGCGCCTGCCCTGTCGTTGCGCGCGATGAAGGACACCACCGCCCCGCCGTTGCCACTCTGCTGCGCCATCGCCAGCGCATGCTGCGGGTGCGATGGCAGGCCCGGGTAGTACACACGCTCGACTGCGGCTTGCGCTTCAAGCCACTGCGCCAATTGCAGCGCGCGGGCGCTTTGCGCCTGCATGCGCACTGACAGCGTCTCCAGCCCCTTCAACACCACCCAGGCATTGAACGGCGACAGGCTCATGCCGGCGCTGCGCATCACCGGCACGAACTTGCTGTCGATCAGCTCGACAGGCCCACACACGGCGCCGGCAATCACCCGCCCCTGGCCGTCAAGGTACTTGGTGCCGGAATGCACGATGAGGTCGGCGCCGAGCAGCACCGGCCGCTGCAGCGCGGGGCTGCAGAAGCAGTTGTCAACCGCCAGCAAGGCGCCGGCACTGTGCGCGACAGTGGCGAGTGCGGCGATGTCGCAGACTTCAGTCAGCGGGTTGGTGGGGGACTCGGCAAACAGCAGCTTCGTGCTCGGCCGCATGGCCGCACGCCACGCCGCGACATCGGTCTGCGACACGAAGCTCGTCTCGACACCGAACTTGGCAAAGTCCTGGAACAACTTGATCGTCGAGCCGAACACACTTTGCGAACACACCACGTGGTCGCCGGCCTTCAGCAAGCCCATGATCAGGAGCGTGATCGCCGCCATGCCGCTGGCCGTGCCGATGCAGCCGGTGGTGCCCTCCATGGCCGCCAGCCGGCGCTCCATCATCGTCACCGTGGGGTTGCTGAAGCGGCTATAGACGAAGGCCTCTTCTTCATTCGCAAAGCGCCGCGCTGCGGTGGCGGCGTCGGGGTGTACGAAGCTGCTGGTGAGGAACAGCGCCTCGGAATTTTCACCCCAGTGCGAAGGCGGCAGGCCTTCGCGCACGGCCAGCGTGTCCAGGCGTGTGCCTTCGGGCAGATCAACTTTCGGGATCACGCGCGCTCCTCGTCGCCCTGCAGCGCCAGCCGCGAATGGTTGCCACTCTCTTCATCTTCAAACTGCAGCTTGCGCTGCGCCTGCAGGGCCATGAAGTCCTCAGCGGTCACGTCGCCGGTGACGTAGTGGCCGTCGAAACAACTCGCCTCGAAGCCGCGAATCTTCGGGTTCAGCGCGGCCACCACGCGCTTCATCGCATCGACATCCTGGTAGATGAGCTGGTCGGCGCCGATGAAGACGCGGATCTCTTCGATCGTGCGGCCGTGCGCGACCAGTTCTTCTTTCGTCGGCATGTCGATGCCGTACACATTCGGGTAGCGCACTGGCGGCGCTGCGCTGGCCAGGTAAACCTTGCGCGCACCCGCTTCACGCGCCATCTGCACGATCTCTTTGCTGGTGGTGCCGCGCACGATGCTGTCGTCCACCAGCAGCACGTTGCGGCCCTTGAATTCCATGCCGATGGCATTCAGTTTCTGGCGCACGCTTTTCTTGCGCACACCCTGCCCCGGCATGATGAAGGTGCGGCCGACGTAGCGGTTCTTGACGAAGCCTTCGCGGTACGGTTTGCCCAG
>JANNGN010000405.1:0-2624 GCA_031403895.1 Rubrivivax sp.
ACAGAGCATGGCCTGGGCCGAAGACGACATGGTCATCGTCGGCGAGATGGCGGCCATGGCCGGCCTGTCGCTGCCGCAAGCCGGCCTGAACCGCGAGATCTGCCGCGCCCTCAAACCCAAACGCTACGAGCTGGACAAATATGGACGGTGAACGGGACCACCCCGGAGCGGCCTTCGGCGCTTGCAGCGAGAAACAGTCCACAGGACTGTTTCTCGTCGTGCTCGCCCCCTCAAGGGGCAACGCCAGCGGCCCGGCGAAGCCGGTTCCGCGGCGTTTACTTGGTCAAACGCGGCCTTCTGGAGACATCGAATGAACGACAAGACCGACCCCGACCTGGCGCCCGCGCACAGCCTGCCCAACGAAAGCCACTACCACTCGAAGAAAGACCGAGTCTTCGTGCGCGGCATCCAGGGCAGCTACAACCTGAAGACCGAACTCGAACGCCTGCGTGCGATGCCGCGCGTGCGCAAGGGCAGCGAGATCAAGTTCAACGATGGCCCGCAAGCCTTCAGCCGGCACTACGTGGAGCCGAAGGACGGCATCACGCAGACCTTCCACCTGCACCTGGAAGAGTACGGCCCGGGTGGGCGCAGCCAGAAGCACGGCCACGTCAACGAAGCCGCGTTCTACATCCTGGACGGCGACGGCTACGAGATCCACGACGGCGTGCGCTACGACTGGACCGCTGGCGACATCGCCATCGTGCATAACAACTGCGTACACCAGCACTTCAACGCCAGCAGCACCAAGCCGGCGCGAGCGCTCGTCATCAAGACCAAGCCGATGGTCATGTTCATGAACATGCTGTTCCAGCAGCAGGTGGAGCCGCGGCCCAGCGAGCCCGCGCCCGGCGGCGAAGGTTTTGTCTGCCGCGAAGCGGAAGACAACTTCAACCACCCGGAGGCCTGACATGGCATGGACCGAAGCCAAGGCCTGGCTCAAAGGCAGCGCGCATCAGGACCTGTACCAGCAACTGCTGGACGACGCGACCCAAGCCCCGGCGCGCAACGCCAAGCGCAAGAAGGTCGTCAAGCCCGAGGACATGCCCTGGGAGATGTCGCGGCAAGGCTTGCTCAAGCACCTGCTCAACGACGGCATGAACACGCGCATGGAGACGGTGGACGCCTACATGCAGATCATTCCGCCGGGCAGCAAGAGCGGCAAGCACCGGCACCTGGCCGAAGAGTGCCTGTACGTCGTTGAAGGCCACGGCTACGACCTGCACCAGGACTGCGATGTCGAGATCACCGACACCTACCACTGGACGCCGCAGGCTGAAGTCAAGCGTTATGAGTGGGAAGCCGGCGACGTGATCTACATCCCGCCCAACACCATCCACCAGCACTTCAACGCCAGCTTAGGCCGGCCCGTGCGGCTGATCTCGGCCATCAACCGCATCTTCAAGCACAGCGGCCTGAACGACCTGGAGCAGCTGGAAGACGCGCCCGAATTCGAGCCTGGCGTGGTGTTGACGGCCGACCGTGTCAAACGTTATCTGCAAGCACCGGTGACCGCACCATGAACAATGCCCCTGTGAAAAACGCGCTCGTCTCCGACGCGATCGCGAAGAAATTCGAGACCGAGAAAGCCACGCCCTACACACGCTGGGTGGCCAGCGAAGGCCTGGACATCATCGACAGCATCTTCGTTGCCAACCTGCACACGGTGGAACTGAAAGACTGGGCGCGCCGCGGCGGCAAGGGCGTCTATCTGAACCACGACGCCAGCCGCACCAGCAACGACTGCTACGTCTGCGAGATTCCGCCCGGCAAAGAGCTGACGCCGCAGCGCCAGCTGTTCGAAGAAATGATCTACGTGCTGGACGGGCGCGGCTCCACCACGGTCAGCAACGGCGCGGGCGTCAAGCTCAGCTTCGAGTGGAAGGCGGGTGCCATCTTCGCCATTCCGCTGAACACCACGCACCAGCACTTCAACGGCAGCGGAGACAAGCCCGCGCGCTTTGTGGCGGTGACCAACGGCCCGCCGATCATCAACGCCTTCGGCGACACCGACTTCGTCTTCAACACCGAGCACGACTTCAAGAACCGCTTCGCCGGCGAGAGCAACTACTTTGCCAATGGCGGTGAACAGAAGGGCCTGCTGCTCGACACCAACTTCGTCGCCGACGCCATCAACCTGCCGCTGATATCGGCCAAGGAACGCGGTGCCGGCGGTGGCCACATTCGCTTCAGCATGGCCAAGGGCAGCATGAACAGCCACATCAGCCAGTTCCCGACCGCCACCTATAAAAAGGCGCACGCCCACGGCCCTGGTGCGCACGTCATCATCATGAGCGGCTCGGGCTTCAGCATGATGTGGCCCGAGGGCGAAGAACCGCGCCGCTACGAGTGGCAGGAAGGCGCCATGATCGTGCCGCCCAACATGTGGTTCCACCAGCACTTCAACCCCGGCACCACGCCCGCGCGTTACCTGGCCTTCAAGGCCGAAGGGGTGTCGATCCGCAATGCGCAGGGGGTGCCCAAGGCCTGGATCAGCCGCCGCGTCGGCGGTGACCAGATCGACTACGCCGACGAATCGCCACTGGTGCGGCAGACCTTCGCCGAGGCGCTGGCCAAGGTAGGATTGCAGCCGCGCATGATTGATTCCTACGAGGCTGAATTGG
>JANNGN010000406.1:0-4083 GCA_031403895.1 Rubrivivax sp.
CCACCTTCATCGTGGCCCTCGTGCTGCTGGGTGCAGTGGGCAAGGAATTTGTGCCCAAGGCCGACTTCTCGGAAACCCAGATCAACTTCTACACGCCCGTGGGCTCGTCGCTCGAAGTGACGGAAATGCGCGCCCAGCAGATCGACAAGGCGCTGCGCGAACTGCCCGAAGTGCGGCACACGGTGGCCACCATCAACAGCGGCTTTGCGGCCGGCAAGATCTACGGCTCGGTCTACGTGCGACTGGTCGACCGCAAGGACCGCCAGCGCAGCGTGGCCGAGATGGCGCTGCCGATGCGCGAGCGGCTCGACCGCATCCCCGGCATCACCGTCACCAACATTGGCGCCACCGATTTGGGCGGCAGCAAGAGCATCGTGTTCTCGATCCAGGGGCCTGATCTCGGTCAGCTGGAACGCATTTCCAGACAGCTGCTGCCGCGCCTGCGCGAGATCCCGGGCCTGAGCGACCTCGACAGCACGCTCAAACCCGACAAGCCAACGATCGCAGTCGATGTAAAACGTGACGCGGCGGCTGACCTGGGCCTCAACGTCAACACCCTGGCCAACACGCTGCGCACGCTGCTGGCTGGCACGTCGGTCGGTAGCTGGCGCGCCAGCGACGGCGAGAACTACGACGTGCGCCTGCGCCTGGCGCCCGGCAGCCGCAACAGCGCGTCGGACCTGAGCAACCTGCCCCTCGTCATCGGCGGCAATGCCGATGGCACGGCGCGCGTGGTGCGTGTCTCGCAGGTCGCCGACGTGCGGCCATCGACCGGCCCGAACCAGATCAACCGGCGCGACCTGAGCCGCGAAATCAACATCGACGCCAATGCCCTGGGCCGCAGCAGCGGCGAGGTCTCGGCCGATATCCGCACGGTGCTCGACAGCATCGCCTGGCCGCCGGGCTACCGCTACAGCTTTGGCGGCAGCACCAAGAACATGCAGGAATCCTTCAGCTACGCCGTCGGTGCGCTGGCGCTGGCGGTGGTGTTCATCTACATGATCCTGGCCAGCCAGTTCAAGAGCTTCCTGCAGCCGCTGGCGCTGATGAGCAGCCTGCCGCTGACGTTGATCGGCGTGGTGCTGGCGCTGCTGGCCTTCCGCTCGACGCTGAACATGTTCTCGATCATCGGCGTCGTCATGCTGATGGGGCTGGTGACGAAAAACGCGATCCTGCTCATCGACTTTGCGATCCGCGCGCGCGCGGACCAGGTCTTGCAAGACGGGACCGTGGTGCCGGGCATGGAGAGAACGGCGGCGCTGATGGAAGCCGCCAAGGTGCGGCTGCGCCCGATTCTGATGACGACGCTGGCGATGGTCTTCGGCATGGTGCCACTGGCCTTCGCGCTGTCCGAAGGCTCGGAGCATCGCGCGCCGATGGGCCAGGCCGTGATTGGCGGCGTCATCACGTCTTCGCTGTTGACGCTGGTCGTGGTGCCGGTGGTGTACTGCTGGCTCGACGACCTGGCCGCGTGGGGCAAGCGCCGCTTCAGGCGCAAAGCCGCGCTCCCGAGCACCGTGCCTGCGGTGCAGGCCAGCCCATAGACTCCGGCCACACCCTGCATCAGCCACCACAAAGCCGCACGCCATGAACGCAGAAATCGCCCGCTTCAACATGATCGAGCAGCAGATCCGCCCCTGGTCGGTGCTGGACCCCGCCGTGCTTGCGCTGCTGGCCAGCATGCGGCGCGAAGACTTTGTGCCCGCGCATCTGCGCGCGCTGGCTTTTGTCGATACCCAGGTGCCGCTGCTGGCAGGCGACGCCGCCAGCGCATCGGCAAGGCACGGCGCCAGCGCCGCGCCGTGCATGCTGGAGCCCAAGGTCGAAGCGCGGCTGCTGCAGGCACTGCAGGTGCAGCGCCACGAAACGGTGCTGGAAGTCGGCACCGGCTCGGGTTTCATGGCCGCACTGCTGGCACACCGCGCACTCAACGTCACCACGCTCGAATGCCGCCCGGTGCTGGCGCAGATGGCACGCGGCAACCTGGCGCGCAGCGGCATCGTCAACACCACGGTGCTGGACGTGAGCGCGGCTGCAGGCGCGCAAGGCCGCGCCGCCGACGGGCCCTTCGACGTCATCCTGCTGTCGGGTTCGGTGCCGGATGTGCCGCGTGCGCTGCTGCAGCAACTCAAACCCGGCGGCCGCCTGGCTGCGGTGGTGGGTGAACTGCCGATCATGCGGGCGCGGCTGTACACCCGCGCCGGCGAAGCGGCCTGGTCGCAGACCGATCTCTTCGACACCGTGGCGCCACGGCTCGAAGGCTTTGACGAGCCGACGCGCTTCCACTTCTGAGCCCATGCGTTCGCTGAGCGTCGATCAACTGAAGGCCTTCATTGCCACCGAGCCGCAAGCCTTGCTGCTGGACGTGCGTGAACCCTGGGAAGTGCAACTGGCACGCATCGACCTGCCCGGCATTCGCACGCTGCACATCCCCATCAACGACATCCCGCAGCGCCTTGAAGAGCTGGACGCGCTGGACGCGTCGCAGCCTGTCGTCTGCATCTGCCATCACGGGGTGCGCAGCGCGCAAGTCGTCGCATTCCTGCAGCAGCGCGGGCGGCAGCGCGTCTATAACCTCGCCGGCGGCGTGGATGCCTGGTCGACACAGGTCGATCCCGCCGTGCCGCGCTACTGACCGGGCGCCGCCGCGCCGCGCCCCACAAAAACCAAGGAACCCTGCATGCGCCCAAACCCGAAACCCACGCCCCGCTTTGCCAAGCACCTGCTGGCCGGCGCCGTGACCGCAGTCTTGTTTGCCAGCCTGCCGGGGCTGGCCGCCGCGCAGAGCCTGCAAGAGCTGTACGACGCCGCGCGCGGCTTTGACGCCACCTTTCTTGCGGCCAAGGCCAGTGCGCAGAGCGCCGAGTACCGCGCCGCGCAATCCGAATCCCTTGCGCGGCCGTCGCTGGCCGCCACCGCCGGTGTCAACGCGTCGCTGACCGATCCACCCAGCACCAGTGCCAAGACCACCTTCACCGCATCGGGCGCGCTGAACGGCCGCTACCCGCTGTTCAACCGCGCCAACGGCGCCACCATCGAACAAGCGCGCAAGTCGCTGCTGTCGGCGCAGGCCGATCTGGACAGCGCCGAGCAGGACCTGATCCTGCGCACGACCCAGGCCTACTTCGACGTGCTCGGCGCGCAGGACACGCTGGCCACCACACGCGCCAGCAAGGCCGCCATCACCGAGCAGTTGGCCTCAGCCAAGCGCAACTTCGAAGTTGGCACCGCGACCATCACCGACACCCGCGAAGCGCAGGCGCGCTTTGACCTGGCCACCGCGCAAGAGATCGCGGCCGAGAATGACTTGCGCACCAAGCAGGTGGCGCTGGACACGCTGGTGGGCCGCAACGGCGTCACGCCCAAGCTCCTTCGGGTGCCGGTGGCGCTTCCGGCGCCGATGCCCGCCAACGCCGAAGAGTGGGTGACGGTGGCCGACCAGCAGCACCCCAGCGTGCGCCGCGCTCGCGTGGCGCTGGACGTGGCCACGCTTGAAATCAGCAAGGCACGCGCGGGCGAATTGCCCACCGTCGATGCAGTGGCCTCACTCGGCACCAGTGACACGCGCGGCACCCTGCCCAACCTGAGCCGCAGCGCCGGCACCAGTGCCGTCGGCAGCGTCGGCGTGCAAATGAACTGGCCGCTGTACACCGGCGGCTTCACGCAGAACCGCATCAAGGAAACGCTGGCGCTGGAAGAGAAGTCGCGCAACGACCTCGACTTCGCGCGCCGCAGCGTGGCCCAGGGCACGCGTGTCGCCTACTTCGGCGTGCAGTCGGGGCTGGCGCAGGTGAAGGCGCTGGAAGCCGCCGAGTCATCGTCGAAACTGGCGCTGGAAGCCACGCAGCTGGGCTACCGCGTCGGCGTGCGCGTGAACCTGGATGTGCTGAACGCGCAGACCCAGCTCTTCACCACCCAGCGCGACCTGGCCAAGGCGCGCTACGACGTGCTGGTGGGCGGCCTGCGGTTGCGCCAGGCCTCGGGCCAGTTGCTGCCCACCGACGTGGACCGCGTGAACCGGCTGCTGGCCCCATAGCCCATAGGCCGCGCAGCGCGCGCTACGAATCTTCACGCGGCAGCCAC
>JANNGN010000407.1:0-2032 GCA_031403895.1 Rubrivivax sp.
GTGCTTGGCAGCCAGGCGCAGAAGGTGGCCCAGATCGTGCGCAACCTGCCGGCCACGGTGGGCACGCTGAAGAACGCGGCCGGCACGGCGATCAGCACTTCTTCGCTGCTCAGCGGGAAGAAGGGCCCCAGCAACCTGACGCTGGCGCCGCGCACGCCACTGAACATGTCAGTCACGCCGACGCGCGCATTCGCGAGCGTCACGCTACCGATGCAGGAATTGAAGGCGCTGGGCCGCATACACGGCGCCACCATCAACGACATGGTGCTGATGGTGTGCAGCAGCGCGCTGCGGCGCTACTACGGCAAGCGCCGCACGCTGCCGCGCAAGAGCCTGGTCGCGGCGGTGCCGATCTCGCTGCGCGAGAAGGGCGACACCGCCGAGGGTGCGAAAGGAAACCAGGCCAGCCTGAGCCTGATCAGCCTGGGCACGAACATCGCCGACCCGGCCAGGCGGCTGGCGCATGTGAAGGCGGCCACAGTGGCCATGAAGACCAGCATGGGCAGCATCAAGAGCATCCTGCCGACAGACTTCCCATCGCTGGGCGTGCCGTGGTTGATCGAAGCGGCCACTGCGCTCTACGGCAAGGCCAAGGTCGCCGACCGCATCCCGCAGCTGGCCAATGTCGTCATCAGCAACGTGCCCGGGCCGCCGCTGCCGCTGTACATGGCGGGTGCGCACATGGTCACCAACTATCCGACCTCCATCATCGTGCACGGCATGGCACTGAACATCACCGTGCAGAGTTACGACCGCTCGCTGGACTTCGGCCTCATGGCCGACGGCAAAGCCATGCCCGATGTGCGCGAACTGGCCGACGCGATAACGATCGCGTTTGATGACCTGCGCGCGCTGCCGCAACCCGGTGATGCAGCCCACGAAGACACGCCCGGCGAAGGCGTGGTCGGCCGCGCCACGCGCAAAGTTGCCGGCAAACTGACCGGCGCCGTGAGCGGGGCCGTTGGCAAGATTGCGCGCCAGGTCGTCAACACCGCAGTCAACACCGCTGTCGCCCAGGTGACACGCAAGAAGGCGGTCAAACCCAGGGCAACTGCTCCACAGCGCGGGCGCGCTGCTGGCTAACAATGGCGGTATGAGTTTTCTCAAACGCCGGCAGTCTGCGGTCCGTCAAGCCCAAGCCACACGCACGCAGCCGAACCCTTTCGCGCCTTACGACCCCGCTGAACGGGTCAGTGCGCCGGGGCCATTTTTGATGATGTTGGAGGCCCGCGCGCCGTGGGAATACGCCGCCATGCTGGCCGCCGCGCCGTGGCTGAACCGGCTGCCGGTGGGCGACGGCCACCCGGTGGTGGTGTTCCCGGGTCTGGGTGCCGCCGACATGACAACACTGCCACTGCGCAACTTCCTGCGCGACCGCGGCTACACGCCGTACCCGTGGAAGCAGGGCTTCAATTTCGGCCCGCGCCACGGCGTGCTGGACAGTTGCCGCGCGCATGTGCAGCAAGTGGCGCAGCGCCACCAAGAAAAAGTCAGCCTCATCGGCTGGAGCCTGGGCGGCCTGTACGCGCGTGAAATCGCCAAGGAGCAGCCTGAACACGCACGCTGCGTCATCACGCTGGGCACGCCCTTCAGTGGCCACCCGCGCGCCACCAATGCCTGGCGCTTGTATGAGATGGTCAGTGGCCAGTCGGTACACGACCCGGCGCTGGTAGAACAGATTCGCGTCGCGCCCGCCTGCCCCACCACCAGCATCTACAGCAAGAGCGACGGCATCGTGGCCTGGCAGTGCAGCATCAACGCCGACGCGCCGCACACCGAGAACATCGAAGTCCACGCCAGCCACGTCGGCATGGGCATGAACCCGCTGGCGCTGTATGCCATTGCCGACCGGCTGGCACAGGACCCGCAGCATTGGCAGCGCTTTGATGTAAAGGGCGCGCGCAAGTGGTTCTACAAGGTCACGCACCATTCGCCGTTGCAGGCGAGCGCTGGCGTGTTTTAGGGCTGACTGCGAAAGAACACTGAATGCAAATCGTCGCCAACGGCATCGGCATTGAAATCGACGACCAGG
>JANNGN010000408.1:0-8083 GCA_031403895.1 Rubrivivax sp.
CCATTCCGATTCACGCTCGGCCTCGGGCAGCGTCTTCAGTTCGCGGATCAGCGGCAGCCGCCAGGCCACGATCACGAGCACCAGCGACACCAGGGCCGAAAACCCCAGCGCCGCGCGCAGCCCCACATGTTCACCCAGCCAGCCGCCCAGCAGCGCGCCGGGCCCGGCGGCCAGCAGCGTCAGCCAGCGCATGGTGGCAGTCATGCGGCCCAGCAGCGGCTCGGGCGTCACGGCCTGGCGCAGCGCCAGGAAGTTGATGAAGATGAAAACCGCGCCGGTGGTGAACAACATCAGCATCAGCGCGAATGCCGCCACACCCCAGGCGTTGGCTGGCGCCAGTGCCAGCAGGCCCCAGCCGATGCCGGTGATCAGAAAGCCCAGCACCAGGCAGGGCCCGGGCCCGATGCGGTGGCTGATGCGCCGGCCATAGACGCTGCCGACGATGGTGCCAAAGCCCATGCCCATGTAGCACAGGCCCACCGCCTGCTCGCTCAAAGCCAGCGTGCGGGTGGCGAAGAGAATCTGCACCACCATGGCCACGTAATGGCACATCTGCCACACGCCCATCAACACCGCCAGCGTCATCAAGAGCTTGTTGCCGGCGACGAAGCGAACGCCGGTGAGCAGGTCGCGCCAGAAGTGCGCGTCGGGCCTTGTGTCGCGCCTTTCATGGATCGTGATGCCGCGCAGGATCAGCGCCGAACCCAGCAGCAGCACGGCATTCACGAGCAGCGCCAAAGGTGCGCCAAAGATCTTGATCAGCGCACCGGCAATGCCCGGCCCCACCACTTCGGCGCCCGAGGTGGCCAGCGCGTTCTTGGCATGCGCTTCCACAAGCCTGTCACGCGCCACCACCTGCGTCAGCACGATCTGCGCCGCCGTGCCGGCCACCGTGTGTACGAGGCCAATGACAAAGCCGATGGCGTACAGCCAGCCCATCGTCAGCCACCCGAGCCACCAGGCCAGTGGCACACTGGCCGCGCACAGCGCCACCAGCGATTCGCCCACCACATAGACCGGCAGCTTGCGCACGCGGTCGAGCCAGACGCCAGAAGGCAGGCTGAAGATGAGAAAGGGCGACAGTTCGATCGCCGTCAGCAGGCCCATTTGCGTCGGCGTGGCGTGCAGCAGCACGGCAGCGGTGAGCGGCAGCGCCAGCATCATCACCTGGTTGCCGAAGGAACTGGTGAGGATCGAACTCCACAGCCGCAGGTAGGTGGGGTCGCGCAGCAGGTCGCCGGCGGGCAGGCGGGGCACCCAGGATCGGATCAAGCCTGCTCGCTCATGATCGGTAGTCCGCGTTGATGCGCACGTAGTCCAGCGACAGGTCGCAGGTCCACACCGTGGCTTCGGCCGCGCCGCGGTGCAGGTTGATTCGCACCGTGATCTCGCTCTGCTTCATGACACGCTGGCCGTCTTCTTCACGATAGGCCGCATGGCGCCCACCTTGGGTCACCACATGCACATCGTCCAGGTGCAAGTCGATCAGGCCCTGGTCCAGGTCACTGATGCCGGCATAGCCCACCGCCGCCAGGATGCGGCCCAGGTTGGGGTCACTGGCGAAGAAGGCGGTTTTCACCAGCGGTGAATGCGCGATCGCATAGGCCGCCAGCTTGCACTCTGCCTCGTCGCGGCCGCCCTGCACTTGCACCGTGATGAACTTGGTAGCACCCTCGCCATCGCGCACGATGGCCTGGGCGAGTTGCTGCGCCACGGCCACCACGGCGTCACGCAGCAACTGGCCATCTGCTGACGCCAGCGATGTGATGGCAGCATGCCCTGCCTGTTGCGTGGCGACGAGCATGAAGGCATCGTTGGTGGAGGTATCGCCGTCGATCGTGATGCGGTTGAAGCTCAGGTCTGCCGCTTCATGCAGCAGCGCTTGCAGCAGAGCGGGTTCGATCACCGCGTCGGTGGCGATGAAGCCCAGCATCGTTGCCATGTTGGGCCGGATCATGCCGGCGCCCTTGCTGATGCCGGTGACGGTGACGCGCTGGCCGCCGATGACGATCTGCCGCGACGCCGCCTTGGGCAACGTGTCGGTGGTCATGATGCCCTGCGCCGCTTCGGCCCAGCCGTCGCTGCGCAGCGCAGCCAGCGCGGCCGGCAGGCCGGCTTCGATGCGCTCGACCGGCAGCGTTTCCATGATCACGCCGGTGGAAAAGGGCAGCACCTGTTGCGGCTGCAGGCCCATCATCGTTGCCAGCGTGGCGCAGCTGCGGCGCGCCCGCGCCAGGCCGTCGGCGCCGGTGCCGGCGTTGGCGTTGCCGGTGTTGATGAGGAAGGCGCGGATGCCGGCCCCTGCGGCCAGGTGCGCCTGGCAGACCTGCACCGGCGCCGCGCAGAAGCGGTTCTTCGTGAACACGCCGGCCACTGCGGCGCCTTCGTCGATGGCGAACAGCACCAGGTCGCGCCGGTTGGCCTTGCGCACGCCGGCCATCGCCACGCCGATCTGCACACCCGGCACGGCGTGCAAGGTTGTGGGGTCGGGCGCGCTCAGGTTCACGGGCATGGCATCGTTCTCGCGGGGGGATCGCTGCCATTGTAGGGAGCGCCACCCACGAAAAAGGGCGCAACCCGCAGGCTGCGCCCCTGTGCGATATGGCCGTCGGCCAGGTTTACCAGCCGATGTCCTGCATCAGCGGGAAGGTCATGTCCAGCGGCGGGATCAGCGACTGTGTGAGGTCGCCGTTGATGGACGGTTCCATCAGCTGGTTGCGCGTCATGGTGGTGTCGAAGTGCGATACCGACGAGCCGCCCTGGAACGGATTCGGCGCGAACATCAGCGCCCGGCCCAGTGCATCGGCACCCGCGAACTGCGATCCCGTCAAGCCGATGGCTGCCACCACGCCAGAGCCGGTGCGCGAGATGCGGTTCAGGCTGGCGCGGATGGTGTTGCCATTGTTCAGCGACACGCTCACGGTGCGGATCACCACCGTCGGGTCGCTGCCACCCAGCCCGGGCGCTGCACCCGCCACGTTGTTGTGGATGATGACCCCGATGGCGCCGGCATTCTGCGCATTCTTCGCCTTCACGGCGAAGCCGCAGGCGCCGCGATCAATGATCGCAATGCGGCCATTGACCGCCGTCGCCTGGTTGGCCGTCAGGGCGATGCAGGCCAGCGAGCGGGTGCCGTTGGCTTCAAGCACCGGCATGACCTGCGCCGTGACCGGTGCTGCCGTCAGTGCGGCACCGAAAGAAGCCTCGCCTGCTCCGTAGGCCCCCGCTGCTGCACCGGCTGCCACGCCGCTGATGGTCACGGTTGCCAAGCCTTGGCGCAACACGTTCGGGATGGCCGCTGTGACACCCGCGCCGGACCAGACCAGGCCGTTGACGCTGATGGCCGAGGCAGCGCGTTGCGCCGCCGTCATTTGCACCCAGGTCAGGCCGGTTGAAGTACCCAGCAGGTAGTGATCCCAGATTGACGGAAAGCCGAGGTTCTGCAGGAAGACGCCGGTCGAGCCGTTGGTGAAGGTCTGGAAGCCGACGCCATGGCCCATCTCATGCTGCAACACTGCAATGAAGTCAATGTTGCTGCCGTGATTGCCATCCAGGCCGTAGTACCAAAAAGTACCCGTCAGGCACCCCGCATTGCCGAGGTTGACGTTGAAGTTGGAGTTGATCTGGGCCGCATTGAGAGTACCGAGATAGACCCCGGCCAGCTTGTTGGCCAGCGCATACGAGTACCAGGTGGCGGGCTTCGGGAAATTCACGTTGTCGCGGAACACCGAGGTGGCGCCCGCGCTGCCCAACACGGCCGAGGTGGCGCTGCAGGTCAGGGCCGTGAACTGGGCATTGATGATGATCGGCTGGTTGCTCGTGAGCGTGGCGCCCCACAGGTTGGCCGCGTAAGAGAAGGCGATCAGGCGTTGTTGACCCAGGGTGGTGCCGCTGTTGCCACCCAGGGGTGCTGCGGGCGTGGTGTCGTTGAAGCCCACACCAGGTGCATTGAGGTTGTTGATGACGATGGTGGCCGCAGCCTGAGCCTGCTGGGCCACACCCGCCAGCAGCCCCAGCACCGCAGCGATGCCAGCGAGGGACTTGAAACCGGATAGCTTGCTGCTCATTTCAGTTGCTCCTTGCTGACTTTGCTGACCGCTGGCCGGCTGGCAAACTGCGGCGCTTTCATGGCTTTGCTGGCGGCGTCTTTGCCTTGCACGCAGACCATCTCGACCGTGCCGTCGGCATTGCGCCGCGCCACCGAGTAGGACATGGAGCTTTCGTCCAGTTCCTGTTCCACGGTGCCGTCGGCATGGGTGACCGCTTGCGGGTTGATCTTGCCGCTGGCCATGCCCACGCGACGGTCGCCCTTGGCGGCGCGCACCTTGGCGGCCGCAGCGTCCAGGGCCTTCGACTCCTCGGCCGTCGGGGCCCGAACCTGGCCCGTCTGCGCATCGCGCGCTGCGCGCATTCCCGCGTCAGCGGCGGCAAGCGCTGGCGCACAGGCCATCGCTGCCAGTGCCGCCACTGCGGCCGTGGTCAAAATTGAGACTCGAAGGTTCATTTTTCCGCTCCTCGATGAGTGTGGGTCCTGCAGCAGGCGCATCAATGCACCGCCTTGGGAGGCAGGGGCTGGCGGCCGCCAGCCCCTGGCAATCATGCACGCTGGCGACGGCCGAGTGCCAGCCCGGCCAGCGCCAGGCCTGCGAGCGCCCAGGTGGCGGGCTCGGGCACACGCACGGTCAGGCTGTCGATGCCGATGTAATTGCCGTTGACGGTGGTATCGGCCACGAAGTAGCGAAAGGCGATGCGCCCCTGGCCGCCGATCGGCGTGCCGGCCAGCTGCAGGTTTTGTGCTGTCCAGCCCTGGTCCTGGTCCGACGAGTAGCTGCCCAGCAGCGTCGTGAAGTCGGCAATGTTGCTGCTGGCGCCGTTGGTGCTGAGCCAGACCTCGATCGTGTCGAGGAAGCCGGCACCGGCGACACGAGCCATGTAGTCCACCGTGACGCTGGAAGTCAGGCTGAAGGTGGGCGCAATCAGCCAGTTGCTGATGGTGCCGAAGCCACTCAGGAAGTCAGCGCCGACGTACGAATCGGGCGCGCCCGCCGCAGACGGGAAGATGCCCGCATTGCCCTGGAAATAAGGATTGCTGGGGTTGGTGCTGGCGTTGACCTGCGCCCAGCCGGACCCGGCCAGTCCGGCCACGTTGTCGAAGCCTTCCACCAGCACGACAGTCGCCATGCTGGACACGGAGACAGAAAAAGCGGCAATACCCGCAGCGTATTTACTGAATTTCATGATGCCCCTTGGTTGCGAGTCACTCTGTGTGCTGCCGGACCCGGCAGGCTTGAGCTCCTGCCCGTTTACCGCCAGCAATGAGGAAGACGATACGGTGCCGACCGGCGCCGCCACAACCCGCGTCCAGGGGCAGTGAATACCCGGGCAGGCACGCGCCCGAACCGATCAGGCGGCGCCCGGTCTGCAGGCCGCGAACATCACCTGCTCGCCCAGCCGCCCCTGCGCGTCGCGCTCGAAGTTGCGCAGCACGCCTTCGCGCGTGAAGCCAAGCGCGTGCTCGGCAAAGTGCAGCGCACGGCTGTTGTCGGCTTCGCTCAGTGCTTGCACACGCGCCGCGCCCAGGTTGAAGGCGAGTTCGACACAGGCCAGCACGGCTTCGCGCATGAGGCCGCGGCCGGCACTGCGCACGTCGCCCACGTAGCCGACCTCGCAGCGCGGCGCTTCGAAGTCCCAGCTGTGCAGGTCAATGCGGCCAACGTAGAGGCCCGGTTCAGCGCCCGAGGCGCGCTCGAAGGCGTAGTAGATCAGGCAGTCGCCGGCAGCAATCAGCTCGGTGCCGTGCTGCATGAAGGTGGCGCCCCATGCGATGTCGCGCGCTTTTTGGGCCCAGCCGATGTGCCTCAGGCCCGGCAGCGACAGGTTCAGGCTCTCAACGAACAGCGGCCCGAATTCGGGCCGCGGGGCGTGCAGGTCGAGCCGGGCTGTGGAAAGCTGGACCGGCGCGTGAATCAGGTCTTGCTGCTGCACGCGCAGGCCCGGGTTTCAATCAGGCCAGCTTGCCGTGGCAGCTCTTGAACTTTTTGCCGCTGCCACACGGACAGGGTTCGTTGCGACCGACCTTGGGCACTGCGGGCGTGCTCAGCAACCCGGCGTCGGCGTCCTGAGAAACGCTGCCATCTTCGTTCGGGTGCGTGTAGGTCACGTTGGCCAGCTGCCCGGCCTGCTGCTCGATGGCCTGCGCGGCTTCTGCAACCTGGTCTTGCGACTGGATGCGCACCGTCATCAGCGTGCGCGTGACTTCCATCTTCACGGTGTCCAGCAACTGGCTGAAGAGTTCGAACGCTTCGCGCTTGTATTCCTGCTTCGGGTTCTTCTGCGCATAACCGCGCAAGTGAATGCCCTGGCGCAGGTAGTCCAGCGCCGCCAGGTGTTCACGCCAGTGGCTGTCGATGCTTTGCAGCAGCACCATGCGCATGAAGGGCGTGAACTGCTCGGCGCCGACGAAATCGACCTTGGCCTTGAAGTGCGCGTCTGCCGCAGCCACCACCTTGGCAACGATGTCTTCGTCGGTGGTGGATTCGCTCTGCTCGACCTCGGCCTTGAGCACCACGTCCAGCTGCCACTCTTCGCGCAGCACGCGCTCCAGCGCGGCCAGGTCCCACTGCTCTTCCAGGCTGCCGGCGGCCACGTAGGTATGCACCACGTCCTGCATGGTGCTCTTGCGCAGATTCGTGATCTGTTCGTCAAGGCTGGCCGCTTCAAGGATCTCATTGCGCTGCTGGTAGATGACCTTGCGCTGGTCGTTGGACACGTCGTCGTATTCGAGCAGTTGCTTGCGGATGTCGAAGTTGCGCGCTTCGACCTTGCGCTGCGCGCTTTCGATGCTGCGGTTGACGATGCCGGCTTCGATGGCCTCGCCTTCGGGCATCTTCAGCCGGTCCATGATGGCGCGCACGCGGTCACCGGCAAAGATGCGCATCAGCGAATCGTCCAGGCTCAGGTAGAAGCGGCTCGCACCGGGGTCGCCCTGGCGGCCGCTGCGGCCGCGCAGCTGGTTGTCGATGCGGCGGCTTTCATGGCGTTCGGTGGCCACGATGCGCAGGCCGCCGGCGGCCTTCACCCTGTCGTGCAGGCTCTGCCATTCGTCCTTCAGCTTCTGCGCACCCGCAGCCTTTTCAGCATCGGACAAGGCGGCATCTTCTTCCAGGAACTGGATCTGCTTCTCGACGTTGCCGCCGAGCACGATGTCAGTGCCGCGGCCGGCCATGTTGGTGGCGATGGTGATCACGGCGGGCCGTCCGGCCTGGGCCACGATCTCGGCCTCTTTGGCGTGCTGCTTGGCGTTGAGCACCTGGTGCGGCAGCTTGGCGGTGCTCAGCAGGTCGGAGATCAGCTCTGAGTTTTCGATGCTGGTGGTGCCCACCAGCACCGGCTGGCCGCGTTCGTGACAGTCGCGGATGTCGTTCGTGACAGCGTCGTACTTCTCTTTCGCCGTCTTGTAGATGAGGTCGTTGTCGTCCTTGCGGATGGTGGGCATGTTGGGCGGGATGACCACCGTTTCCAGGCCGTAGATTTCCTGGAACTCGTAGGCCTCGGTGTCGGCGGTGCCTGTCATGCCACTCAACTTGCCGTACATGCGAAAGTAGTTCTGGAAGGTGACGGACGCCAGCGTCTGGTTCTCGCTCTGGATCTGCACGCCTTCCTTCGCTTCCACGGCCTGGTGCAGGCCGTCGCTCCAGCGCCGGCCCGTCATCAGGCGGCCGGTGAATTCATCGACGATGATGACCTCGCCCGCCTGCACCACGTAGTGCTGGTCGCGGTTGTAGAGGTTGTGCGCGCGCAGTGCCGCATAGACGTGGTGCATGAGCGCGATGTTGCTGGGGTCGTACAGGCTCGCGCCTTCGGCCAGCAGGCCGGCCTCGGTCAGCAGCGCTTCGGCCTTTTCATGGCCGGCTTCGGTCAGAAAGACCTGGTGCGTTTTTTCATCGACCGTGAAGTCGCCGGCGTCGATGACGCCTTCACCGGTGCGCACGTCTTCTTCACCGATCTGCTTCTTCATGCCGGGCACGATGGTGTTGATGCGCACGTACATCTCGGTGTGGTCTTCGGCCTGGCCGCTGATGAT
>JANNGN010000409.1:0-4454 GCA_031403895.1 Rubrivivax sp.
TGGAGCTGGTCGAGGGGCAGTCGCTGCGCCAGCTCCTGCAGCGCGGCGCGCCGCCGCTGCGCCAGACGCTCGACCTCGCCTGCCAGCTCGCCGACGGGCTCGCCGCGGCGCACGCGCGCGGCATCGTGCACCGCGACCTCAAGCCCGAGAACCTGATGGTGGGCGACGACGGCCACCTCAAGATCCTCGACTTCGGCATCGCCAAGCTGGTCGGCACCGCTAACGACCCGGCCACCACCGTCGTCGGCCAGCACGGGTTTGCTGGCGGCGCCGCCGGCGCACCAGACGCACCCCGGCACCATCCTCGGCACACCTGCTCGGGTGGCTCTGCGGGCGTGATGTCCAGGTTCATCGCAACGGCCTCGCCGCTGCTCCGGCACAGCACACATTCCAGGGTCTCGGTGGCGCTGGCGTTGATCTCCTGGTGCGGCACGAAAGGCGGCACGTAGATGAAGTCGCCCGGGCCGGCCTCGGCCGTGAATTCCAGCGCCTCGCCCCAGCGCATGCGGGCGCGGCCTTTCACGATGTAGATCACGCTTTCGAGCGCACCGTGGTGGTGGGCGCCGGTCTTCGCGCCAGCGTGGATGTGGACTGTGCCGGCCCACAGTTTCTGCGCGCCCACGCGCGCGAAGTTGATGGCCGCCTTGCGGTCCATGCCGGGGGTTTGGGCGGTGTTGGCGTCAAGCTGATTGGCGGGCACGACGCGCACGCCGTCGTGCTTCCAGGCTGGGTCAGGCGGGCTCGCCATGGCGGTGTTCCTTCAGGGTGGCGCAACATTGTGCGGCAGCGTCCGCCGGTGTTGCGCCCGCATCAGCGCCGCTGCGCCCGCGCACAGGCCCCAGCACAACCACGCCGACCACAGCGTGTGGCTCGGGAAGTGCGCGCCACGCGCCAGTTGCGCCAGGCCGAACAGGGTGCCCGCCAGCAGCACCAGCGCCAGCCAGATGCGGGCACGCCGCGCATTCAAGTCGCGCCACAGGAAATACTGGCTGATGAAGGCAAAGGCGGCCACCGCATGGCCCGACGGAAAGCAGTGCCCGGCGCCGCCGTCGGGCACGCCCCAGCGCCAGTGCGACAGGTGCTGCGCCGCACCGCCAAAGGCCGCCAGGTCCCAGGGGCAACTGGTGCTGGACAGGCGCTTGACGGCAGGCACCACCAACAAGCACAGCAGCGTCACGCCGATCCAGCGCCAGCGCGCGGCACGGCCGGGTTCCGCACCTGCACCTGCACCAGCGCCGGCACCAGCGCCGGCACGCAGCGCTGCCAGCATCAGCAGCGCCAGCAGCAGCCAGGCCAGTAGGCGGCCGCCGTCGTGCATGACGCGGCTGAGCACGAAGGCGTGCGTGCCTTTGAAGCCTGCCGCGCTGCCGAAGATCTGCGCCGACAGCATGTCCAGGCCGCTGGCGTCCCACAGCAGCATCAGTAGCAGCCCGATCAAGCCCACCACCGCGTCCTGGCGCCCACGGCGGTGAAGGATGGACTGAACCTGGGGCTCAGGGCGCACGGCAGTCGGCGGCCAGGTCCCAGGCCTTCTCGAACAGCGCAGTCTTCACGTCGAGCAGTCCGAGCACGGTGTGGAAGAGGTGGTCATGCGTGACGGGCTGTTGCGCCCGCACTTGCAGGCAGGCGGTGTCCAGGCCCATGCTCGCCGCTGCGCCGGCCGAGAACCACGCAAACATCGGCACGCGCTTTTGCACATCAGGTGCAATCGCGTACGGCAGGCCGTGCAGGTAGAGATTGTTTTCGCCCAGCGATTCGCCGTGGTCCGACACGTACAGCAGCACCGAATCCACCTGCTCAGCCCTGGCTTGCAACTGGCCGATCAGGCGCGCCAGCACATGGTCGGTGTAGAGCAGTGCGTTGTCGTAGGCATTGACGATTTCTTCGCGGCTGCACTTTTGCAGGTCGTCGTGTGGGCAGGCTGGCGCAAAACGCGCAAAGGCCGGCGGGTAGCGCCTGAAGTAGGAAGGGCCGTGGTTGCCCAGCATGTGCAGGGTCAGCAACTGGGCGCCGCGCGCAGTGGCCAGGCGCTGTTCCAGCCCGACCAGCAGGCCCTCATCCAGGCAGCGGCCGTTCTCGCACAGGCCGCTCGGATTGAGTGTTAGCACATTGTCTTGCGGCAGGCCCTTGCAGACCGACTTGCAGCCCGACTGGTTGTCACGCCAATGCACCGCCACACCGGCGCGGGCCAGCACGTGCAGCAGCGATTCGCTGCCGCGGATGCGCGCTTCGTCATAGTCGCGCCGGCCCACAGGCGCAAACATGCAGGGCAGCGACACTTCAGTGTTGGTGCCGCAGGCGACAACGTCGGGAAAGTTGATGACCGGCAAGCGCGCCAGTTCGGGCGTGGTCTGCCTGGCGTAGCCGCTTAGCCCCCAGTTGGCGGCGCGTGCCGTTTCGCCCACCACCAGCACCACCACCAGCGGCCTGGCTGCTGCTGACAGGCGAGCGGCCAATCGGGGCCCGGCCGTGGCGTCCAGCCCGATGGCCTGGCGCGGCTTGACGGCACCCTGGGTCTGCGCCGCCAGCACCGCAGCCAGGGACCACAGGTAGTTGCCCGGAGTGACCAGGTAGCGCATGTCCCTGTGGTTGCGCATCAGCGACGAAAAGGCCTGGAACACCAGCACCAGCGTGATCACCAGGGTGGCGGCCGCAACCGTCAGTGCGCCCAGCCTCGTCACACCAGCCCGCAACCAGGGGCCCGTCACCAGCCGCACACGCCACAGCAGCCACAGCGGCAGCACGGCGTACAGCAGCAGGTGCGGCAGCAGCCGCCAGGACAACAGCTCGCGCGCTTCAGCCACGTCGGTGCGCAGCACGTTGCGCAGCATCGAAGGGTCGAGGTAGATGCCAAAACTCTGCATCCAGTAGGTGGCAAATGCCGTCGCCGCAATGAGCAGCGCCAACAGCGGCTTGACCGTGTAGCGGTTGGCCACCAGCGCCAGCAGCAGGAAGTGCAGCGCCGCCAGCATCAGCAGCAGCGCCAGCGCAAAGCCCCAACTGCCGGGTTGCGCCAGATCGCGGTCTTTCAGCGCCGCAGTCAGGAACGGGCGGTTGGCGCTGGCGGCCCAGAACACGCTGGTGGCGAGCAGCAACTGTTCTACGGTCAGCGACAAGCGCCAGCGCTGGCGCGCAGCAGGGTGAAAAAGCATGCGTCGATTGTGCTGGTCACCAGGCACAGGGCATTCTGTGAACGGCACCGCCGCAGCGCCTGCCGCGATGGTCAGCGCGATGACAATCGCCAGCGCGCCTGCCACCCCGGACAGCGCAGCCAACCATGCCCCCAGACCAACCCGAAACCCAGACATCCGCCTTCAAGAGCCAGGGTGGAGTGCGCCGTGTCTGGCATGCCCTGAACTACTCGCTGGCGGGTCTGCGTGCTGCCGTGCGCCACGAAGCGGCCTTCAGGCAGGAACTGCTGGTGGCGCTGCCCTTGCTGGCTCTGGTGCCCTGGGTGGCGCCCGGGCGCTGGCAGGCGCTGTTGATGGCCGGCAGTGTGCTGGCGGTGCTGGTGGTGGAGTTGCTCAACTCTGCGGTCGAAGCACTGGCCGACGCCCTCAGCCTGGAGCGCCATCCGCTGCTGGGCCGTGCCAAAGACCTGGGCAGCGCGGCGGTGATGCTGACTTTGCTGTTCGCCGCGGTGGTGTGGGTGGTTGCCTTGTGGCCGCAGTAGCGCCGGGCCCCGTTTGCAAAGTCTCGGCGCTTCGGTGATGGCCAGGGCGGGTGGCCGGTGGCCGCATCGGGCCACCCTCAACTTTGCGCCGCTGGCGTCGATAGTGAGTGGGTGTCGGTGCCCTGCGCTGCCGACACGCCAGACTTCGGCAAACCCTGCTCGACATTTTTTGGCCCTGCTGTCCGATCAGCACCAACAAGGACATCCGCACCGTGATCCTGCAATTCCGCGCACCCCTGCCCGCGCAGGGCACACGGGGCCTTGCCCTCACCCTCACGCTGGCCCTCACCCAGGCCCTGCTCGCCAGTTGCACCACCGCACCCGAAGCGATGGGCCCGCCGCGCGCTGAAACGGTGGTTGCGGTGACCGACGCCGCCCGACTCATCCGCTTCAACGCCGGCCAACCGCAGCGCATCCTGCACAGCAAGCCGCTGCTGGGCCTGGCGCCGGGCGACCGCCTGATCGGCATCGACTACCGCGTCGCCCGCGGCGTGCTCTTTGCCGTGGCGGCGAGTGGCCGCGTCTACACGCTGGACGCCGACAGCGCCGTGCTCACGCGTGTGGGCAGCGGCGCGCCAGTGGTGCTGAGCGGCCAGCACTTCGGTGTCGACTTCAACCCGGTGGCCGACCGCATCCGCGTCGTCAGCGACAGCGGCCAGAACCTGCGCCTGCACCCCGACACCGGTGCACTGGCCGCCACCGACCCGCCACTGCGAGTGGTCGGTGCGGCCGGTGCGGCCGCCGTGACGCCGGCGGTTCGCATCGCCGGCGCCGCCTACAC
>JANNGN010000410.1:0-2880 GCA_031403895.1 Rubrivivax sp.
GATTTGCGGGTGCAGCCCACGCAGGTCGAGGGTGGACAGGCGGCTCGCGCGCACGGCTTCGATCAGGGTGTCGTTCCACATGCGCCCGCCATCCAGGAAGCCGGTGGCGACAAAGAACGTCGCGCTCAAACCGTGGCGCTGGAGTACAGGCAGAGCCACGTCATGATTGTCGGCATAACCATCATCAAAAGTGATCGACAACGCGCCGCGCGGCAAGGTGCCTTGCCGCAGCAGGGCAGCGGCATCGCTCAGCGGCAAGACCTGGAACCATGCCTTGAGCCAGCCGCAAAGTTCGTCAAAGCGCTCGCGTGTGATCTCGTCGGGAAACAGCGGGTCCGGCTGCGGCAGCACCCGGTGAAAGATAAGGGTGGACAGCCGGCTGCGAGCCCCGCCTTGTGCAAGTGCATTGAACAAAGCCCGAAAGACCAGGCTCACGGTGCCGCCTTGACCGGCGCCAAACCCGGAATCGTGAGCCAGCCGGGCTTGTAGGCAGCTTCGGTTTCCCAGGCCCGCTTGAACACCCAGGCCCGCGCCAGCACCACCATCATCATCACGTTGTAGGGCAGGTCAAAGTAGGACAGGCTCAGGAAAGCGCCCCCTACAGCGAAACCGATCAGCGACACCTGACACATGGCGCCGAGTGTTTCGCACCACTCCGCCTGCGGCACGCCGCGCGACGCCTTTCGCAAACTGCCGGCCACGAAGTAGGTGCTGACAAAAATCCCCAGAAAGATGAACAGCCCGAAGAAGCCGTGGTTGCCCATCACCTGAAAGTAGATGCTGTGCGCAGCATGCACATAGTCAGGATAGGGCGAGAAGCGCGCAAACAGCTCGGGCCGGGCCGCGTTGAAACCGACGCCAAAGATGTGGGTCTTGGCGATGCCAAAGGCGTTCCACCACGCGCTGAAACGGCCCAGCGCAGAACGATCTTCCTGGTAGTCGCCGATCGAGGACATGCGGGCCTGCCAGCTATCGGGCATGAAGGCCAACAAAGACACCGCAGCGGCTGCCATGACCACGCCACCCAGCCAGCGGCTGCGGCCGCGCCACCACAGCACCAGTGACATCGCCGAAATGGCAAGCAACGCACCGCGTGACTGCGTGCCCAGGGCCGCTGCGGCACAAAGCAGCATCGTCAGCGTCATCAGGTGGCGCCGCCAACCGGGCCGCAGTTGAAGCTGCAAGAAACGCAGCAGGGGAATCGTCATCACGAGCGACAGTGCAAATTCGTTGTTGTCTTCGATGAAGCTGCCAGGTGGCCCCCAGACGCGATAGCCACCCCCCGTCATGACGGTGAAGATGCCGCCTTTCAGACCCAGGAGCGCCAGCGACCCGGCTGACACCCAGGCCAGCGCGAAGATGTGTTCTTTGCTGTGCAGCAAGGCAAGGCCGACGATGACCATGAAGAAAATCTTCATGACCTTGTTCCACTGCGCATAGTCGGCATTGGCGTCGATGCCGAGCAACCACGATGCCGTGATCCAGAACATGAAGGCCAGCAGCCAATTGACCGGCGCGCCCTTCAAGGGCGAAGTGCGGTCCTTGGTGGCCATCAGGCCCGCCAGGGTGGAGCCCGCAGCAATGGCGGCCAGCGGCATGTCATACGAAAACCCGAAGGCGTACCGGTGCGGGTTCATGATGCTCAACCAGGTCCAGAGCATGATGCCGATCCAGGGCCGGCGCAGTGCCGCCAGCGCAGCCAGGATCACGATGCTGACGATCAGCAGGTCACGCATGGCAGGTGGGCGGGTTCATGCTGTGGCGGTGCCGACGTGGCTGACGATGTAGCGGAACTTGCCCGACTTCTCGGGCGCGATGGCGGCGACGCGCTGCAGTTCCACCACCACGTCGGGCCCGAGCCGGCGTTTGAACCCTGCCACCACGCTGTCTTCGGCGCCAGGGCCGAAGCGGCTGTCGGCCACCACCTGCACCGTGGTGCGCTGGCGCGTGTGTTGCACCACCTTGAAGGCCTGCACACCGGGCAGGTCGCGCAGGATGTAGATCAGCGCCAGGCCATGCAGCACGGTGCCGTCGGCGGCCACCACGAAGTCTGTCGTGCGGCCCTGGATCTCTTTCAGCAGCGGCAGTCCGCGGCCGCAGCGGCAGGGCTGCAAGTCGAGCACGGCGATGTCGCCAGTGCGGTAGCGGATGAACGGAAAGTCGCGCGTGGCCAGGTGCGTGATCACGATTTCGCCGGCTTCGCCGTCGGGCACCACTTGCCCGTTGCTGCCGACGATCTCGACCACGATGTCCTCAGCGGTCAAGTGCATACCGCCGGCTGGGCATTCGTGGGCGATGAAGCCGGCGTCGCGGCCACCATAGCCGTTGGCCACCGGGCAGCCGAAGACGCGCGAGATGGTGGCACGCTGGTCGTCATAGAGCCGCTCGCTGGTGACGAAGGCGACGCGGATGCCCAGGTCGCTCATGCACAGGCCGCGCTTTTCGGCGTGCTTTGCAATGTGCGACAACGCCGAGGGGTAGCCAAAGAGCATGCGCGGCCGGCGCTGGCGGATGTGTTGAATGAAACCGTCCAGCCGCGCTTCGCTCATCTCGAAGGCGGGCAACAGGCTCGTGCGCAGCACGGCGTCACGCAGGCGGCGCACCCGGTCCTGGGCGCCCAGTTCGATGGGCGAGCCCCAGACCACGATTTCGCGGTCGCCGATGTCCACGCCCCACCAGCGTGTGGCGCGCCACTTGGCCGCCACGTCATGGCTGACGCGCTCTTTGCCGATGTAGAAGATCAGCGGCTCACCCGATGAGCCACCGGTGTTGAAGCGGGCCAGGCCCCGGGCCTGCGGATGTTTGAGGGCTTCGGTGTGCTGGCGGATGGTGGCTTTGTCCAGCATCGGCAGCGCCTGCAGGTCGGCCACGCGGGTGAGG
>JANNGN010000411.1:0-1538 GCA_031403895.1 Rubrivivax sp.
GCCGGATCGAGCACCGCGACACCGCCGTTGTCTTCGGCGGCAAAGCACAGTGCCAGCGCGGTCGGATCGGCTCCAGTAACGCCTGCCGCGGTCGAATCGATCAGCGGCTTGGAGGCCAACGCAATTGGCCCCGCGGCGCCAAAGTACGTAGCGCCGTTGCCCAGAGTCACCGACCCCTGGCCGTTACGGTTGTGCGTTCCCGCGGCCACGGTGGTGATCCACGGGCTCGGGTGCGCCACGGTCGACGAGGCCGGGCCGGAGTTGCCTGCCGAAGCGGCAACGAACACGCCCGCATCGGCCGCAAACAGCCAGGCGATCTCGACCGGGTCGCGGAAGTTGGTGGTCGTGCCGCTGATCGAGAAATTGATGACGTCCACGCCATCGGCGACGGCCTGGTCGATGGCCGCCACGCTGTCGATGCTCGCGCAGCCGCCGGCCGAACCGCCCCAGCAGACCTTGTAGGCCGCGATGCGAGCCCGAGGCGCCATGCCGTTGATGCTGCCGAATACGGACGCCGGACCGGTCGCCGCGACGTTGGCATTGCCGCCCGCGGTGGTGGCGGTATGCGTGCCGTGACCATCCGCGTCGCGCGGCGAATTGAAGTCGGCCGGGAACAAGGCGTCGATGCCGGCATCGCCACCGAAGCCGGCGTTGTAGTAGCGCGCACCGATCAGCTTCTGGTTGCAGTCGGTTTGGGCGAAGGCTTCACCGTGAACGCAGCGTCCGTGCCAGCCGGGGATCTGCTGATAGGACAGCTTGCCGTCCTTGCTGGCGTTGCCGTTGCTGCCGGTGCGATCCGAGAAGCTCGGATGCTCGGGCCAGGCACCGGTGTCGACGATGCCGATGATCACGTTTTCGCCGGTGGCGCCGGTCCGCGCCCAGAACCCGGTGGGCGCCGCTTGGCTGAGGCCAAGGAAGGCCGGCGTCGACGAGGTGTCGAGCGGGCGTATTTCGTCCTTGGTGACCGCCAGCACGCCCGGCGTCTGCGCCAGCTTCTGCGCCTGCGCGGCCGTCAGATCGGCGGCGAAGCCATTGAACACATAGCCATAGTTGTAGTGTTTCTTGCCACCCCCCACGCTGGCCAGCGCGGCGTCCTGGCGCGAGGCCAGGTAGTCCTTGTAGCGCACCACTGCCGGGGCATTCGGGTCAATCTTCTGGCCCTTGGCGGGCTTGGTCGCCGCATAGCCCGCGACCCCGCCGCTGTAGGCGGTGACTGGCATCTCGGCCATTTGCACGATGTAGGCGTTGTTCGTCGCCTTGGCCTTGGCATTGCCATTGGCATTGCCATTTGCATTGCCTTGGGCGTCGCCCGTGGCGGCGACCACGCTGGTCGTGAAGGCCGCCCAGCCGACGACCGCGGCCATCGCCGCCAAGGCCAATTTCCCGAAACCCCATTGATTGCGCATGAGTCTTCCTTGCATGAAGTGATGTTCATCGAGAGCACCGGCGTACGGTTGACTTGGCCCGGCGCATTCGCCACATAGAGAAATTTGCCGCTTGGGTCAATTGCCAAGGCAATGGGAATCATTCCGGTTGGC
>JANNGN010000412.1:0-5210 GCA_031403895.1 Rubrivivax sp.
GCTCGCGCGACACCACGACAAAGCGCGTGGACAGCTGGTCAGACACACGCTGCAGATGGATCTTGCTGAACACCACCTGCGTGCTGGACGAACCGATGTCGATGCCCACGCTGTGCAGCACCACGTTGTCCTGCGCCCACAGCGTCTGGTCGGCGCCACCGGCTTCGTCGCCGGTTTCGTGGCTGATGTCGTCGTGGTCGTGGTCGCTGTCGTCACCGTGCGCGTGGTCGGCGTCGTGCACGCCCCACTGGTGGTCTTTCAGGTTGTGGCCCGCGCCCATGTCAGTGGCCCGTGGCGGAAGCCGCCACCCTCGCGGCATGAACCTGCGGCCACCAAGCGGCCGCTGCGGAACCGGCTTCGCCGGGCCGCTGGCGTGCCTTGCAGGCCGCGCCGGGCCAATGGCCCAGCCCTTCGCCAGGCACGAAAGGTCCACTGGACCTTGTCGTGTCCGGGCTCAGCCCCCTGGGGGGAGGCGCCGAAGGCGCTTCGGGGGGATTCATATTCATCAGTAGAAGGCGTCGAAGTGCTGCTGGTCCGGGGGCACGCCGGCGTCCAGCAGCATGCGCTGCACGGCGGTGGCCATGGCAGGCGGGCCGGCGAAATAGACCTCCATCTGCGGCAACTGCGCGCCGTGCAGCCGCAGTGCGGCTTCGTGGACGAAGGCCACTTCGTGCCGCGAGTCTTCGGGCTGCGGCGTTGACACGCAGGCGCGGTAGTTCAGACGTTCGCCATACCCGGGCAGCGCAGCCAGCATGTCCTGGCCGCACAGGTCCTGCGGTGTGCGGCCGCCGTAGATGAAGTGCAAGTGGCGGCTCGCCAACTGCGGTTCGGTCATCGCGCCACGGGCGATGGAGAGCATCGGCGCCAGGCCCGAACCGCCCGCCAGGCACAGGATGTCGCGCGGCGCGTCGCGGCGCAGCCAGGCCATGCCGTAAGGGCCGTCGATCTGCACCTGCTGACCCGGCTGCAGCGCAAACAGCGCGGCGCTGCCGGCACCGCCGGGCACGCGGCGGACCTGGAAGTGCCAGACACGGTCGCCGCCGTCGGCGGCGGTGTTGCTCATCGAATAGGCGCGTGTACCCTGCACGCCGCTCAGCTGGCACAGTGCGTACTGGCCGGGCTCGAAGCGTTGCGGCGCATCGAGCGCGAAGTGGAATTCGCTGATGTCGTGCGTCAGCGCACGCCGCGCCAACAGCGTGGCGCTGCACCGATGCGGCCGGTGTACTGGCGCGTAACGCTCAGCGGGCCGCAGCTTGACCACACAGTCGCTCATTGGGTGCGACTGGCAGCCCAGGTGGCGCTGGCGCAGGCGGTCCTTGTCGGACAGTGCAGGTGCCTCGGCCCAGGCCGTGAGCAGCTCACCGGCCACCAGTTCGAACTTGCAGTTGCCGCACGAGCCCACATTGCATTCGTAGGGAAAGCCGATGCCGGCGCGCTGTGCGGCTCGCAGCAGCGTGTCGTCTTCGGCACAGGCAAAAGCCGTCTCGGCGCCGGCCAGGCGCACGGTGTGCAAGCGCTGCATGGTTCAGCTCATCTCGGCCGGTAGCCCAGGCGCACCGACACCGCTTCGCCGGTGGCCACGACCTCGGGCGCCATCGCACGCAGGTCCTTCTTCGTCAGGCGCTGCGTCGGCCCGGCCAGGCCCACGGCGGCGATGACCTTGCCCGAAATGTCGCGCACGGGTGCGGCCACGCAGCGCATGCCGACTTCGCTTTCTTCATCGTCAATGGCGTAGCCGGCCAGCCGCACTTCGTCGAGCACGCGCTGCAAGGCGGCGGGTTCGGTGATGGTGCGCGGCGTGCGCGCTTCAAGGCCTTCCTTCAGCACCTCAGCCAGCACGGCGGGCGGGCTGTAGGCCAGCAGCACGCGGCCTTCGGCGGTGCAGGCGGCAGGCTTCAAGTCGCCAATGTAGGCGCGGATGCCGATGGCACGCCCACTTTCAAGGTTATGCAGGTACATGATGGAGGTGCGCGACAGGATCGCCAGCGTGGCCGCTTCCTGGAATTTGTCGCGCAGCACGCCCAGCAGTGGCCGCGAGACGTTGGACACGTCCATGCGCCGGCGTGCCAGCGCACCCAGCGTGAAGAGAGACAGGCCCAGGCGGTAGCGGCCGTTGTCGGCGTTCTGCTCCAGGAAACCTTCGGCGGCCAGCGTCACCGCCAGCCGGTGCACCGTGCTCTTGGCCAGCTTCAGGCGCTTGGCCAGGCTGCTGATGCCGATCTCGGCTTCTTCGGCCGAGAAGGCCTTCATCACCAGCAGCGCCGAGGTCACGGAAGACAGGCGCCCCGATGCGACTTCCTGGGTGGCGGTGGCCGCAGCAGGGACTGTGGACTCGGCGGCCGGCGCGTCTTTTTTCATCGCACGATCGTAAATGAGTTTTCCCGCATGCGGAACCACGTTCGCTCATGGGGAACGATTGCCTCGCGCTCAGACCGCTGCCGTTTTGGGCCGTGAACCGGCTTTGTCGCGCGGCATGGCCAGGATGAAAAGGTTGGCGCAGACGATCGTGGCCGCCAGCATGTAAAAGGTGGCCGACAAGCCCCAGCGGTCGGCGATCACACCGCCCAGCAGCGGCGCCACCGCAGCCCCCAGCGACTGCGCGCCGAACAGGATGCCGATGCTGCTGCCGCCCATGTGGCGCGGTGTCGCTTCCAGTGTCCAGGCCTGGATGACGGGGCGGATGGCGTAGAGAAAGAAGCCGAGCACGGCGATGAAGAACACGAAGGTCTGCGAGCGCCCCGCCAGCGCCATCAGCAACAGCACGACGGCAGTCATCGCCATGCTCGTCACCAGCACGCTGCGCCGGCCGAGCTTGTCGGACAGATGGCCGGCGACCGGCGACGCCGCCAGGCCAGCCGCCTGCAGCACGAACAGGCCCACGCCGACAAGCGCGATCGACCAGCCCATCTCGCGCGCCATGTACAGCGGCAGGAAGGTCAGCAACGCGTTCTGCGTCATCGAGCGGAACGCACCGCTGGTGCTGAGCAGCACCAGGCTGCGGTTGCGCAACAGCGCACGCAGGCCCTGCACATAACTGGCAAATGACTGACCTTCCGCCGTACCGGCTGGTGCTGAAGCCGGCTTGCCGCCGAGCCGCAACGTGCCCAGGAACACCAGCAGCAAGAGCGACATCAGCAGGCCCGGCAGCACGTTGAGCAGCACCACCTCGCGCCAGGTGAGCACCGCCAGCAGGGCACCCACCACCAGTGGCGCGATGGCGTCGCCCGCATTGCCGCCCATGCCGTGCAGCGACAGCACGAAACCCTTGCGCTCGGGGAAACGATGCGCCAGCGTCGGGATGGCCGTCGGGTGCCACAGGCTGTTGCCCGCACCCACCAAAGCCACGCAGGCCAGCAGCATCAGGTAGCTCTGCGTGAAGCCCATCAGCAGGTACGGGAATCCGACCCAGAACAGCGAGATGCCCATCAACAGGCCCTTGCGGCCCCAGGTGTCCACCAGCACACCGCCGGGCACGTTGGCCAAGGCGCCGGCCAGGTACTGGCAGCTCATGACGAGGCCGATCTGGCTGTACGTCAAACCAAGCTCAAGGCCGATGACCGGCAGCAGCAGGTAGAAGGTGGCCGGGTACCAGTGCGTGAGCGCGTGGCCCAGCGTGATGAGCCACAGCTCGCGGTAGGACGCGCCGGGTGAGGCGCCGGGTGGTCCGCCGGGTGGTCCGCCTCCAGGCGCAGCTTCAGGGCCTGCGCCCGCTGCGGCGATGGAGTTGCTCATGGGGCGATGCGGTGCCGTTGGCGCTGGCTGGCGCTCAGCGGCCAGCCTTCTTGATGACCGTGTCGTCGAAGAGCTTGGTCCACTTCTCGGCCTCGTCCAGCGAGCGGATGGGGTCGGTGATGAGGATCTTCACGCCCTTGAGTGGCGACGCCACGTTGATGTTTGTGGGCACGTAGTCGATGCCCACCATCAGCTGCTGCGCGTCGCTCAGCATGTATTCGTGGAACAGCAGCGCAGCATGCGGGTGCGGTGCCTTGCGCGCCACGCCGACGGCGTTGCTGCGCGCGATGGCCGGCTCGATGACAAACCACTCGATCGGCGCGCCTTTTTTCTTCGCCTGCTCGGGCATGTAGTTATAGACCGTCAGCGCCAGCGGCACCTCGCCCGAGACCACCATGTTGGTCAGCAGCGTGTGGCCGCTGCGCGGCGAGATGCCGTTCTTTGCGACCACGTCGCTAAAGAACTTCAGGCCCTTGTCGCCACCGCCGTTGAGCTCAACCACGGTCTGGAACCAGTCCTGGTTCTTGGCCTCGATGCCGAGCTTGCCTTTCCACTTCGGGTCGAGCAGGTCGGCCCAGGTCCTGGGCAGGTCTTCCTTCTTGATAACGTTCGTGTTGTAGGCCTGCACCCACACCGACAGCAGCGTCGCGGCCCACTCTTTGTGCGCCGGCACCGAACCTGGCTGCAGCTGTTTGTAGGTGACTGAGCTCACCGGCTGCAGCACCTTTTCGCGCGACAGCGCTTCCATCTCGGGCGAACCGAAATGCACCACATCGACCTCGTCGCGCTTCGCTGCCGCCTCGGCCACCGTGCGCTGCAGCACCTTGTCGGTGCCCGCGCGCCAGACGTTGACCTTGATGCCGTACTTGGTCTCGAAAGGCTTGATCAGCGCCGGCAGGTCCTTCTCGGCAATCGTGGTGTACAGCGTCAGCGTGCCCTCCTTCTTGGCCGCCGCCACGATGCGCTCCATGCGGTCTGCACCTTCGTAGGTGGCGAGCGCGGTCTGGCCCCAGGCCGGCGCGGCAAGGGCGCAGACGAAGAGCGTGATCGCCCACAACCAAGCAACCGCCGCGGAACCGGCTCCGCCGGGCCGCTGGGGGTGCGCGCCGGCTTGCATGCCGGCGGGCGCTCGCTGGCGAAGAACAGTCCGCAGGGACTGTTCTTCGTCCCGCTCGCCCCACCCTGGGGGGGATGCGCCAAAGGCGCTACGGGGGGGGGTCATCTCATCGTCCTTTGGCCAGGAAAATCTCTTCATAGAGCTTGTTCCACTTCTCGTACTCGTCAAGCATCATGCGGGCATCGACAAACTTCAGCGGCCCCTTGCTGAAAGGGTTCTCGACCTTGCTGCTGGTGGGCACGAAGTCGCGGCCGGCCAGGATCTTCTGGCCTTCTTCGCTGATCTCGAAGTCGTAGAACAGAACCGCCGAATGCGGGTTCGGCGCCGCCTTCGTCACCGCCACGCCATTGGGCCGCGCGAT
>JANNGN010000413.1:0-4663 GCA_031403895.1 Rubrivivax sp.
GGCGGCAGGTGACCTGCGCGCACGTTGACCTGCACCGCAGGCAGCATCAGCGTGGGCATCTCCAGGGTTTTGTCGCGCGCCGTGCGCATGGCCACGAACTCGTCCTCGGTGACGCCTTCATGGACGTGTATGTTGGCCGCCCGTTGCGCCGCGACGGTGGTTTCCCAGCGCGCCTCGCGACCGCCCGGCAGATAGTCGTGGCACAGGTGCAACCGGGTCTGTGGTGGCAGCGCCAGCACCTTGCGGATCGAGCGGAACAGCACGCGCGCATCGCCCCCTGGAAAGTCACAGCGGGCCGAGCCGTAGTCCGGCATGAACAGCGTGTCGCCGACAAAGGCGTCATCGCCGATCAGGTAGGTCACGCAGGCTGGCGTGTGGCCCGGGGTGTGCAGCACGCGCGCTTCGAGCAGGCCGATGCGGAAACGTTCGTCGTCGTCGAACAGGCGGTCGAACTGCGCGCCATCGGTGTGCATGTCCTTGGCGTTGAAGATGGCCTTGAACACGCCCTGCACCTGGCGGATGTGGCACCCGATCGCAATGCGCCCGCCCACCCGCTCCTTCAAGTGGGGCGCTGCCGAGAAGTGGTCGGCATGGGCGTGCGTCTCCAGGTGCCACTCGACGCTGAGCCCCTGCTCACGCAGGTACTTCAGCACCTGGTCGGCGCTGGCAGTGTCAGTGCGGCCCGCCTTGGGGTCGTAGTCCAGCACGCTGTCAATGATGGCGGCGACACCGGTTTGCGGGCACGAAACCACATGCGTGGCCGTGAAGGTCGCCGGGTCGAAGAAGGATCTGATGGTTGCTTTCATGGCCGCCTCGTCTGTGGTCTCAACCTGCACTTTGTAAACTGTTCAAGCATCATATAATCACGCACTGATAAACGCATCCCTGAACGCACTGCTGAACACAAGCCCAGCGTCGAAATCCTTTTCAGCGCCTCGGCCCCCGGCAGCGCGGTCATGCACTGAACCTTCGCAGAGAAAACACCGATGACGATCGACTGGACGGCATTCACCCCCTGGAGCGCCTTGATCGGCGGCACGGTCATCGGCCTTGCATCGGCCCTGTACATCCTGGGCAACGGACGCATTGCGGGCATCGCGGGAATCGTCGCCAGCCCGCTGCGCGCCCTGCTCTCGGGTGCCAGCCTGGCGCCTGAGCGCCCGAGCCTGCTGTTCATCGGCGGGCTGCTGGCCGCGCCGTGGCTGTGGCGCCTGGCCGCACCGCTGCCCAGCATGCAGGTGGACGTGGGCTGGCTCGGCGTCATCGCCGCCGGGCTGCTGGTGGGCGTTGGTGTGCGCATGGGCAACGGCTGCACCAGCGGCCACGGGGTGTGTGGCCTGAGCCGGTTGTCGCTGCGTTCGCTGGCCAACGTGCTGGCCTTCATGGGGGCCGGCTTCGCCACCGTGTTCGTGCTCCGCCACCTGTTCTGAGCAACCCGACATGAACGCAGCTTTTGCACTCCTGAGTGGCCTTGTCTTCGGCCTCGGCCTGATCGGCAGTGGCATGACGGACCCCGCCAAGGTCAAGGGTTTTCTCGACCTCTTTGGCGCCTGGGACCCCAGCCTGGCGCTCGTCATGGGTGGCGCCATCGCGGTCGGCGCGGTGGCATTTGCCAGCGCGCGGCGCCGCACCGTGTCGTGGACCGGGACGCACATGGAAATCCCCGGCAGCACCGTCATCGACCGCCGGTTGCTGCTGGGTGGCTTGCTCTTCGGCGCCGGCTGGGGTGTGGCCGGCTTCTGCCCGGGTCCGGCCTTGGTGGCGGCCAGCTCGGGCTCGTCGGCAGCGCTTGGCTTCGTCTTGGCCATGCTGGTCGGCATGGCTGCGCATGACCGCTTGCTCGCCACGCATTAGCGGCTGCACTAACATCTGCATCAGCATCTGCATTAGCATATTCATTAGCATTTGCATTAGGACTCACATTAGGACTTTTATTAGGACTTACATTATCTCTCGCATTGGCACCCGCACGGCGGCTCCATGAATTCAGCCCTGCAGCTGGGGCCCCTGGTGGTGCCGGGCGCGGTGCTGCTTGTGCTGGTGGCAGCGGCAGTCAGCGGCCAGGTCGGCAAACGCATCGGCAGGGCGGGCGGTGATGAGGTGGAAGCCATCGTCTGGCAATCGCTGCTGCTCGGACTGCTGCTCGCCCGGCTGGCCTTCGTGTGGCAGTTCCGGTCCGCCTACCTGCCTGCGCTGCTGGACATGCTGGACATCCGCGACGGCGGCTGGAACGCCGAGGCTGGATTCATCGGCGGGTGGCTGTATGCAGTGGCCCAAGTCGCACGGCGGCCGCTGCTGAAACGGCCGCTGCTGTGGGCGCTGGCGTGCGGCACGGGGCTGTGGCTGGCCGGCAGCGTGGCGTTGGCTGTCTGGCTGCCAGGCAAGGGGCAGGCCTTGCCCGAGATCGAACTTGCCACGCCGCAAGGCGCGCGGGTGCGCCTGTCCGACTTCAAAGGGGCGCCCACGGTGGTGAACCTGTGGGCCACCTGGTGCCCCCCGTGTGTGCGCGAAATGCCGGTGCTGCATCAGGCGCAGATCGATCATCCCGCCATCCACTTTGTCTTCCTGAACCAGCGTGAACCCGCAGCGCGCGTGGTCGCATGGCTGGCGGCGCGCCAGCTGCCGCTGCGCAACGTGCTGCTGGATGAGACAGGCAGCGCAGGCGCGGCCTTCAACCAGCAGGCCCTGCCGACCACGCTGTTTTTCAACGCCAGGGGCGAGCTCGTCAGCAGACGAATCGGCGAGCTGTCCAAGGCCACGCTGACGCAAAGGATCGAGGCCATTTCGCCGTAGCCGCGTGCGCGTGCTACTGCCGGCGCTACAGCGCGGGCAGTGCGACCCAGCGCGGGCCGGCTGCGGCTTCGACGCGCTCGATGCTGAAGGCGCCGTCGAACACCGCCACCAGCGCATCGCGCAAGGCGCCGTCTGCGGGTCTGCCGTCGGCTTTGAGTCGGCCCTGGTCCATCACCAGCACGCGGTCGGCCGCGAGCGCCAGCGTCACGTCGTGCAGCACGGCTGCCACTGCGGCGCCGGCACGGGCGCGCGCAGCCAGGCTGCGCAGCAGCGCGCGCTGGTGCGGGGCGTCGAGGTGCGTGACCGGCTCGTCCAGCAGCAGCACCGGCGCACCGACCGCCAGGGCCCGCGCCAGCAGCACGCGCTGGCGTTCGCCACCCGACAGTTCGCGCAGACGCCGCGCGCCGAAGGCCAGGCACTCGGTTTCGGCCATGGCGGCGGTGACGGCGGCTTCGTCGCTGGCGTCGGGTGTACCGAGCAGGCCGTGGCGCGGCAGGCGGCCGAGGCGCACGACGTCGCGCGCTGCAATGTCGCCGTCCGCCTCGCCCTGCTGCGACAGCCAGGCCACCTGCTGTGCACGCTGGCGCGCCGGCCAGTGCTGCAGCGCCCGGCCGGACAACTGCACCTGGCCGCTGTCGGGTGCGCGCAGGCCCGCCAGCAATTGCAGCAGCGTGCTCTTGCCCGCGCCGTTGGGGCCGACGATGGCCACCCACTGGCCGCCGTGCAGGTCGAGCGACACGCCGTCAACGACTTGGCGCCCGCCCAGCCGCAGCGACAGCGCGCGCGCCTGCAGCGCAGACTGCATCAATCCAGCCCCCGCTGGCGCAACAGCAGCAAGAGGTAGCTGCCACCAAACACGGCCGTCAGCAGCCCCACCGGCAGTTCTTGCGGCGCCACCAGGCTGCGCGCGGCCACGTCGGCGGCCAGCAGCAGCAGCGCGCCAGCCAGCGCCGACAGCGCCAGCAATGCACCATGCCGCACCACCACCAGGCGCCGCACCAGATGCGGCGCCACGAGGCCGACAAAGGCGACCAACCCGGCCTGCGCAACGGCCGTGCCGGTGGCCAGCGCCATCACCGCCACCAGCGCAAGGCGCAGGCGCGGCAGCGGCAGGCCCAGGCTGGCGGCGCTGGCCTCGCCCAGCACCAGTGCGTCGAGCGCGCCCGACAGGCGCACCGCCAGCGGCAGCGTCAGCGCCAGCGTTATGCCCAGCGCGGCCACACTCGGCCAGCCGAAGAAACTGGTGGTGCCCAGCAGGAACACCTGCTTGCCCCGCAAGGCCTCGGGGCTGAGCAGCAGCAGCAAGTCCGACAGCGCCGTCAGCAGCACACCCACCACCACGCCGGCCAGCAGCAGCGTCATCGGTCGGCCGGCGCCGCGCGCCAGCGACAGCGTCAGCATCATGCCCAGCAGCGCACCACCGAAGGCCGCACCCACCAGACCCAGACGCTGCAAAGCGCCGGCCGTTGCAGCGCCCAGGCCGGCGCTCAGCTCGGCGCCGACTAGCCCACCCGCCGCCAGCACCAGCACCACGCCCAGGCCCGCACCGGCGGCAGAGCCGAGCAGGTAGGGGTCGGCCAGCGGGTTGCGAAAGAGCCCCTGCGCCAGCGCGCCCGACAGGCCCAGCAGCGCACCAGCCAGCAATGCGCCGAGCGTTCGCGGGGCGCGGATGGCGGTGATGAGATCGGCCTCGTCGCGCCAGGCCCAGGACCAGCCTTCAGAGCCCGCAGCCAGGCCCAGCATGACGAGCAGGGCGAGCAACAGTCCGGCGCCCGCCAGCAACGCGGGCAAGCCGACAGCACCGCGCTGGCATCGCCGTGCGACCAGGTGCGGCGCCAGCGGCATCACGGCGAGGGCAGCGCCACCAGGC
>JANNGN010000414.1:0-2634 GCA_031403895.1 Rubrivivax sp.
TCCCAGCTGCATGGCAAGGCGCGGCCCGGGCGGCCGGCTACTCGGACGTGAAGATGGACCCCAGCCGATCCATGCGTTCCAGCGCCATGCCGCAGCCGCGCACAACGCAGGTCAGCGGGTCTTCGGCCACCAGCACCGGCAAGCCGGTTTCTTCGGCCAGCAGGCGGTCCAGGTCGCGCAGCAAAGCGCCGCCGCCAGTCAGCATCATGCCGCGTTCGGCGATGTCGGCGCCCAGTTCGGGTGGCGTCTGTTCGAGCGCGTTCTTCACCGCACTCACCATCTGGTTGAGCGGGTCGGTCAGCGCTTCAAGAATCTCGTTGCTGCTGATGGTGAAGCTGCGCGGCACGCCTTCGCTCAGGTTGCGGCCCTTCACCTCCATCTCTTTGACCTCGCTGCCGGGAAAGGCGCTGCCGATGGTCTTCTTGATGGACTCAGCTGTCGGCTCGCCGATCAGCATGCCGTAGTTGCGGCGGATGTAGTTGATGATGGCTTCGTCGAACTTGTCGCCACCGACCCGGATGCTGCCCTTATAGACCATGCCGCCCAGGCTGATGACGCCGACTTCGGTGGTGCCGCCGCCGACGTCCACCACCATCGAACCCGATGCCTCACTCACCGGCAACCCGGCGCCGATGGCTGCGGCCATCGGCTCTTCAATCAGGAACACATCGGAAGCACCGGCGCCGAGTGCCGATTCGCGGATCGCGCGGCGCTCGACCTGCGTCGAGCCACAGGGCACGCAGATGATGATGCGCGGGCTGGGCCGCAGGATGCCGCGCGGATGCACCATCTTGATGAACTGCTTGAGCATCTGCTCGGTGACCGTGAAATCGGCAATCACGCCGTCCCTCATGGGCCGGATGGCTTCGATGTTGCCGGGCACCTTGCCCAGCATGGCCTTGGCTTCCTTGCCGACGGCTTGAATGGTTTTCTTGCCTTGCGGCCCGCCTTCGTGGCGGATGGCGACGACCGAAGGTTCGTCGAGCACGATGCCTTTGCCACGCACGTAGATCAGCGTGTTGGCGGTGCCGAGGTCGATGGCGAGGTCGGTGGAGAAATAGCGGCGCAGGGAGGCAGCAAACATGGGCAGGGGGATGGTGGGCGGGCGCGTGCAACGCGCCGCAGAATTCTGGCGGTTTTATCGGGGGCTCGGCCGTAGGCAACTGGCCGCGCTGGAAGGTGAGCATAGCCCCGAGTGACCACCCGTTAAGAGGCTTGCAGGTAACCGGAGATAATAACGTATCAGACTTATTTCCCCGGGGTACAGCGCTGCTTTTATCAGCAGTGCGGTGCCTTGGCAGCGGTCCGAAGCACCGCTGTTTCCATACCCTTCAAACGCCCCTTTTCCAGCCTGTTTGCGCAGCATTTTCAAGATGGCATTGACCCCTCACGACGTGAGCCGCATCGCGCACCTGGCGCGGCTGGAACTGTCCAGCACTGAGCAGGTGCAGATGCTGGCCCAGCTCAACGGTTTTTTCAGCATCGTCGAACAGATGGGGGCGGTGGACACGCGCGGCGTCGAGCCGCTGTACACGCCGCTGTCGGCGGTGCAGCAGGTCAGCCTGCGCCTGCGTGACGACACTGTGACGGAAACGGACCAGCGCGCCGCCAACCAGCGCAGCTCGCCGGTGGTGGAAGAGGGGCTGTTCCTGGTGCCGCAGGTGATGGAGTGACGGGCGAAATGAACGGCGGAACAAAGCCCGCCGTGCATGCCTGCGGCGTCGCAGACCTGGCGCGCGAACTCGCCGCCGGTACGCTGTCCAGCGTCGAACTCACGCAGGCGCTGCTGGCAGGCATGCGGGCGCATGCCGAGCTTGGCGCCTTCCTGGCCACCAACGAAGCGGCGTCGCTGGCGCAGGCGCGTGCCGCCGACGAACGCCGCGCGCGCGGCGAGGCCGGCCCGCTGACGGGTGTGCCCATCGCGCACAAGGACATCTTCGTCACCGACTTTGCGGCCACCGGCCTGCCTTCCACGGCGGGCTCGAAGATGCTGGCCGGTTATGCCAGCCCGTTTGACGCCACCGTGGTGGCGCGGCTGGGCAACGGCGAGCCGGGGCGTGGGCCGGGCGCCGGCATGGTCACGCTGGGCAAGCTCAACTGCGACGAATTCGCAATGGGTTCGGCCAACGAAAACTCGGCCTTCGGCATTGTCAAGAACCCGTGGGACTTGTCGCGCGTGCCGGGCGGTTCATCGGGCGGCAGCGCCGCTGCGGTGGCAGCGCGCCTGGTGCCTGCCGCCACCGGCACCGACACTGGCGGCTCGATCCGCCAACCGGCCAGCTTCACCGGCATCACCGGCATCAAGCCGACTTACGGCGTGTGCAGCCGCTACGGCATGGTGGCCTTCGCTTCCAGCCTGGACCAGGCCGGCCCGCTGGCACGTTCGGCCGAAGATTGCGCGCTGCTGCTGTCCGCCATGAGCGGCTTCGACGAGCGCGACGCCACCAGCGCCGAACGTCCACCGCAGGACTATCACGCAGCCATGCTGGCACCGCGCGCGGGCGCCAGCGCGGCGCGGCCGCTGCAAGGCCTGCGCATCGGCCTGCCGCGCGAGTTCTTCCCGGCGGCGCTGGCTGCCGATGTCAACAGCGCCGTGCGCGGCGCGCTGGCTGAACTTGAAAAGCTCGGCGCCAC
>JANNGN010000415.1:0-3555 GCA_031403895.1 Rubrivivax sp.
TCGCCGGTGATCATCACCACCCGGATGCCGGCCCGGCGCGCTTCGCGGATGGCCACCGCCGCCTCTTCACGCGGCGGGTCGATCATGCCGACGGTGCCCACAAAGATCAGATCACGTTCCAGTGCATCGGCAGCTGCCGGGTCTTCACCCGCTTCATCAGGCAAGAGTGGCCGGTAGGCCACGGCCAGCGTGCGCAGTGCGGCGTCGGTGAGGGTGTCGACGTCGGCCAGCAGCCGCGCCCGCAAGGCGGCATCCAGCTCAATGACTTCCATGCCCAGACGCGCCCGCGTGCAGCGGCCCAGCAGCACGTCGGGCGCGCCTTTGGTGATCGCCACAAGCGCGTCACCCTGTTCGTGGTCGCGTTCGATGGTCGTCATCAGCTTGCGCTCGGACGTGAACGGGATCTCGCCGACGCGCTCGAAGCGCTGCTCGCGCCGTTCCGTCACACCCAGCTTGCGTTCGGCCACCAGGAAAGCGGCTTCGGTCGGGTCACCGTGGATCTCCCACGCGCCACCTTCCGTCTGACGCAAGTCGGCGTTGCCGGCCAGGCTGCCACCGCTGAGCACCACGATGACCTCGTTGCGCAGCGGCCCGGCGGCCAACTCGGCACCACCGTGCTCGACCTGGCCTTCGGGCGCGTACCCCACCCCGCTGAGATGGGTGTCGCCCGAGGCCGTCATCACGCGCTCGATGGTCATCTCCGAGCGCGTCAATGTGCCGGTCTTGTCCGAGCAGATGACCGACGCCGAACCCAGTGTCTCCACCGACGACAGGTTCTTGACGATGGCGTGGTGTTTGGCCATGCGCTGCACGCCTAAAGCAAGCACCACCGCAAGGATGGCGGGCAACCCCTCGGGCACTGCGGCCACCGCCAGCGACACGCCCAGCAGCAGCACGTGCACCACGTCGGCGGTGTTGCGAATCTCGGAGATGAACAGGATCGTGCCCACCACCACGACGGCAACAGCCACGACCGCCATGCCCAGCGTGCGCCCGATGCGCGCGACTTCCTTCTCCAGCGGCGTCGGCTCCTCGACTGTCGCCTCCAGCAGCGCCGCGACCTTGCCCATCTGGGTGTCCATGCCGGTGGCAGTGACCACCGCACGGCCCGCGCCTTGCGCCACCGCCGTGCCCTTGAAGACCATGTCGATCTGGTCACCGAGCGCCGCCGGCCGGGGCAGCGTGTCGGTGGCCTTGAGCACGGCTTCGCTCTCGCCCGTCAGCGCGGCCTCCTGCACACGCAGTGCCGTGGCCTGGAGCAAGCGCGCGTCGGCACCGACAGCGTCGCCCTCGGCGAGCACGAGCACATCGCCGCGCACCAGCTCGGCACTCGGCACGCGCTGCGGCTTGCCATCACGCAGCACGCCCGCGGTGGCTGCTGTCATCTTGGCAAGTGCTGCCACCGCGTCCTGCGCTTTCGCTTCCTGCACATGGCCGATCACGCCGTTCAGCAGCACGACGGCCGCGATGACGATCGCGTCCACCGGCCAGCCCCGCCCTGCAGCACCCGTGCCTTCGACCCACCAGGCGACCAGCGCCACGGCCACCGCCGCCAGCAGCAGGTAGATCAGCGGGTCCTGGAACTGCGCCAGCGCACGCCGCCAAGCAGAGGCCCGCGGAGCCGCACGCAGTTCATTGGGCCCGTTCTGCGCGAGCCGGCGCGCGGCTTCCTGTGCGCTCAGGCCGGTCTCGGCATCCACCTCCAGTGCCGCTGCCACCGCGTCTGCGTCCATGACCGACGCGTCGCCGATGTCGTCGGGTCGGCTGGCCGCTGCCTGCGTCATGCGAGCAAGCCCCAAGCATGGCGGGCGATCTGCTCGTCCTCCTGCGAGGCGAGCACCTGTACCTGGCAGCGCGATGCGCCGTCACTGACAAGGCCGGAGGGACTGCTCACAGCGCGGTTGCATGATTCGTCGAGGCTGACGCCAATCCATGACAGACCCGCACAGATGTCGGCGCGCACCTGCGCGTCGTTCTCGCCGATGCCACCGGTGAAGGCGAGCATGTCCAGCCCCCCGAGCACGGCCACCATCGCGGCCACCTGTTTGCGCACCGAATAGCAGAACATCTCGATGGCAAGGCTTGCGTCGCGGTTCGACGCAGCGGCTTCATGCAGATGCCGCATGTCGCCGCTGACCCCCGATATCCCCAGCAGGCCGGAACGTTGATCGATCAGCGCTTCGAGCCTGGCGGCATCGAACTTCTTCTCACGCATCAGGTACACGAGCACACCGGGGTCAAGGTCGCCGCTGCGCGTGCCCATGATGACGCCGCCGCTGGGCGTCATGCCCATGCTGGTGTCGATCGACAGGCCCGCCTTCACCGCAGTGATGCTGGCGCCGTTGCCGAGGTGGGCGACGACCAGCCTCTGCGGCAGCGCGCCACCGAGCTGCCGCACGATGGATTCGAGCGACAGGCCGTGGAATCCATAGCGTTGAGTGCCTTCCGACTGCAGTTCCCTCGCGATGGGCAGGACACGGGCTACATCGGGCAGACCGGCATGAAACTGGGTGTCGAAACATGCGACCTGGGGGACGCCGGGAAACCGCACTTGCGCGAAGCGGACGAGCGCCAGCGCCGCGGGCGCGTGCAGCGGCGCGAAGGCGGCGGCTGCTTGCAGCTGGCCCAGCACCGCATCGTCGATGCGGCAATGCTGCCGCAGCGCCGGCCCGCCATGCACGATGCGGTGCCCGATGGCGTCTGGTGGCGGCATCCCGGACGCTGCGAGAACGCCACAGACACGGGTCATCGCGTTCGGATCGTCAGCCGTCGAGACGCTCTGGCCGAACAATTTCTGAGGCCCCGCCGAATCACGCGGTACACGCCGAACTTGAGCGACGACGAGCCGCTGTTCAGCGCGAGAACGTTCTGCGAGCCCATCCACAGGCCTTCATGCTGTCCAACGCCAGTCCAGGATCTCCGGCATGTCGTCGCCGTGTTCGGCGATGTAGCGCTTGTGGCGCTGCAGGGTTGCATCAAAGCGCGCAGTCTCGGCCTCGACCTGGCCCGCCAGCCTGGGAATGCGCCGAATCGCGTCCAGCGCGAGCTGATAGCGGTCCACGTTGTTCAGCACCACCATGTCGAACGGCGTCGTCGTGGTGCCCTCTTCCTTGTAGCCGCGCACGTGGATGTTGTCGTGGTTGCGCCGCCGGTAGGTCAGCTTGTGAATGATCGCGGGGTAGCCGTGGAAGGCGAAGATCACCGGCTTGTCGGTCGTGAACAGGGCATCGAACTCGTGATCCGCCAGGCCGTGGGGATGTTCTGACGGAGGCTGCAACACCATGAGGTCCACGACGTTGACGAAGCGAATGCGGATGTCGGGCACATACACGCGCAGCAAGGTCACGGCGGCCAGCGCCTCCAGCGTCGGCACGTCGCCAGCACAGGCCATCACGACATCAGGGTCGACCTGGCCAACACCCGCGTCGTTGCTCGCCCAGTCCCACACGCCCGCGCCGGCCGCGCAGTGGCGCACGGCCGCGTCCATGTCCAGCCACTGCGGTGCCGGCTGCTTGCCGGCGATGATGAGGTTGACGTAGTTGCGGCTGCGCAGGC
>JANNGN010000416.1:0-5585 GCA_031403895.1 Rubrivivax sp.
CAATCTGAGCCAGGATCAAACTCTTCAGTTCGATCTTGATTTGCTCTAAGGAATCGAAGTGAACTTCACTTCAATTACTGTTGAGCGTTTAAGGTCATGAGACCTGAGTCAATGTCACCACTGACTCTGGCACTCGCCTTCGAACGCCCACACTTATCGGCTGTTGATTTTTAAAGAACGGCGCTGACAACTTACTCTCAGCATCGCTGACTAGTTGTCAGCGAAGACAGCGATTCTGACATGTTTTTCTAAGCACTGTCAAATCCTCGGTCTTTTTGTTCCCTTCCGGCTCGGCCCTCGACTGCTCTCGCATTAGAGGGCTGCACCTGAAGAGCGCAGCCGGTGACTGTAGCACATCTTTTCACCGCCACGCAATGGTCAGCCGTGAATCAATGCTGGGCCCGCGCGGCCAGCGCGTTGCGCAGCGCAGTCTCTGGATCATCAGAGGACAGCAACTCCAACAGGCTTTCGTCAAGCAGTCGTGTGTCCGCCCGCAAAACGCGCTGCTTGATGGATGCGATGCGAGCAGGATGCATGGAAAAACTGCGCAAGCCCATGGCGAGCAGCAACTCAGTGAACACGCTGTCCCCCGCCATTTCCCCGCAAACGCTCACGCCCTTGCCGGTTGCGTTGGCTTGGCGGATGGTCTGGTGCAGCAGTTGCAGAACTGCTGGGTGCCAAGGGTCATAGAGATGCGAAACCGCCTCATCGGCGCGGTCGATTGCCAGGGTGTACTGGATCAAGTCGTTGGTGCCTATCGACACGAAGTCGAAGTGGCGCAGGAACCGTTCGATCATGAGTGCCGCCGCCGGCACTTCGATCATCGCCCCGACGTCCACCTGACTGAAGGCGCGCCCCGCGTCGTCGAGCTGCTGGCGAGCCCGCGCAATGGCTTCGACGATCAGCTTGACCTCGCTCATGTGGGCCACCATCGGGACGAGGATTCGGACCTTGCCGAAGGCGCTGGCGCGCAGGATCGCGCGCAGTTGCTGCCTGAACATGCCGGGTTCAGACAGACTCCATCGGATGGCTCGCAGACCCAGCGCCGGATTCAGCCCATGCTCGTGCCTCAACTCCTGGGCGCTCATGCGTTCGAACGGCTTGTCGGCACCAATGTCAACCGTGCGAATCGTGACGGGCAGCCCTTGCATCGACAGCACCGCATCACGGTAGGCCTCGAACTGCTCGTCTTCAGTGGGCAGATCCCCGCCTCGGTTCATGAACAGGAACTCGCTCCTGAACAACCCCACGCCGACAGCGCCTGCTTCGAGGGCGCCGGGCCCGTCTCCGGGAAGCTCGATATTCGCCAGCAACTCCACTGCCTGACCGTCAAGCGTGACCGCCGGCGTGTGACGCAGCCGGTTCAACCTTGCCCGTTCAAGTTCGCTTTGTCGCTGACGGAACCGGTACTCCTCCAGCACGATGGGCGAGGGGTTAACGAGCACCACTCCCGCATCACCGTCAATCACAAGCCAATCATCCTGGCGGATGAGGCGGCTCGCCTCGCGCGCACCCACCACAGCCGGAATGTCCATGCTGCGCGCGACGATGGCGGTGTGCGAGGTGCGGCCGCCCACATCCGTCACGAAGCCTGTGAAGACGCTTCGCTTGAATTGCATCATGTCGGCAGGTGCCACGTCGCTGGCCACCAGCACCAGCGGGTCCTCACCGGCAAAGTCTCGAGCGCCTTGCAGCTCCACAGGCTTGCCGGCAGCCCCGGTGGCGCCGGGCGACGAGCCGGCCAGTTCACGCAGAAGCCTTTCAACCACCTGCTCGACGTCGGCTTTACGCTCGCGCAGGTAGGCGTCCTCCATTTCGTCGAACTGCCGGGCCAGCACTTCCAGTTGCGCCGACATCGCCCATTCGGCGTTGTAGTGGCGCTCATGGATCCAGACTTTGGTGGCGCTGATCAGCGTCTCGTCGTGCAGCAGCATCAGATGCACGTCCAGCAGCGCCGCGAGTTCGTGTGGGGCTTCGGGCGGCAGTTCGCGCTTGAGCATTTCCAGCTCGTCGGCCACTGCGTTGCGCGCGACACGCAAGCGCTCAACTTCATGCTCAAGGCGATCGACGGCGACAAAGTAGTGCGCCACATCGACCCGGCTTGACGCGACCAGCACGGCGCGGCCTATGGCCACTCCGCGCGAGACGGGCAGTCCGAAGATCTGGATGCTCATCGATGCGCCCTTCGTTTTGACATCAACCTGGGCGCCAGCGCGCGTGGCAACAGGCGACTCATTCGCCTTCGCCGAATTTGCTTTCAATCAGTGCCCGCAAGGCCGTCATAGCCTGCTGTTCGTCGGCGCCATCGGCCTCGATCTCGATCACGCTGCCCATGCCCGCTGCCAGCATCATGACGCCCATGATGCTTTTGGCGTTGACGCGGCGGTTGTTGCGGCTCAGGTGGATATCGCTCGAAAAGCCCCCTGCCAGCTTGGTGAACTTTGCCGATGCGCGCGCATGCAGGCCGAGCCTATTGCTGATGGTGATGGTGGACTTGATCATGGCTGACGGTGGATGCCGGCTGGTTCTGCCGCCGCAGCACGCTGACGTGCATGACGCCCTGCGTCGCCCCGGCCACAGCGCGGTTGACAAGCTCGTCCAGCGACTGCTCGGCGTAACACAGCGTGCGCCAGAGCATGGGAACGTTGACGCCGGCCACGACTCGCCAGCGCACACCGTCTGCGGCCGCGAGTGCGGCATTGCACGGGGTGGCGCCAAACACGTCGGCCAGGATCAGCACCTCGGAGTCCGCCAAGGGTGGCGCGGCCAGGGCTTCCCGCACCTGGGTTTCAACGGCTTCCAGACTGGCACCGGATGGCACATCTAGCGCCATGAGCTGTGCACCGCAATCGGGATAGACATGCCGCGCCACCGCCTGCAGCGATGAGGCCAGGGGCGCGTGGGCGACGATGAGAATCTGAGCCATGGTGCGCATGGTGCGATGTTGTCAGGCCTCATTATGGGTACGCCGTGGCCGGTGACGCAGGAACCAGCCGTACGCCAGAGCGCTGCAGCCACCCAGCGCCGCGAATGCTGCGCGCAGCGCGTCCGCCTCGGCCAGGCCCCCGCGCTGAAGCGCATCCATGAGCAAGCCGATGCCCCACTGGACGCAGAACACGCCAGCGAAGATCACCAGGTTGAAAGCAGACAGCGCCCGCCCGGCCAGTTCCGGAGCGAACGCGGCTGCCACGGCGGGCTGGCTGACCGACACAAAAGTGCAGGCCACGCACCACAGGGCCCAGTGACCCGCGCCAGCGCCACTGCCCAGCCACACGTTCAGCAGCATCACCAGCAGCGGCAGCGGCAGACCCCAGGCCATCAGCCGCGGCGCGTCAACCCCCATGCGCGCCAGCCGGGGCATCAGGGCGCCCCATCCCAGGAAGGCCACCAGCATGGCCAGGTTGATCACAAACAGCCCTTGCGCCGCTTGTGCAGCGCTTTGCTGCGCCACGCGGGTGAGCCATGGCCCCGCCCACAGCGACTGCACCGCGATCATGCCGCCGTAAACCACAAAGCCCAGCGGAGCCATCGCCACAAACAGCGGGTGGCGCGCTATGACCGCGTAGCCACCGGGGGCCTGGGTGACGGGTGCGGCAGAAACGCGGTCGCCTGGGATTAGCCACGCGATCAAGGCCATGCCCAGCAGCAACAACACGGCCACGAACCAGAACAGACCGCGCCAGCCCAACACTGGCAGCAACTGCTGCACCGGCAGCGTCGATGCCACCATGCCCAGCGACCCGGTCATCAGCATCCATGAATTGGCGCGAAGCTGTGCCGCCGGCGAAAACACGCGCCGGTAGAGCGTGAGCGGCGCCATCAGGCAGGCCGCCACACCGGCGCCGATGAGCGCGCGGGCCGCAATCAGGGTCGCAAGCTGATTGGCCAGGGCAAACGCCGCGCATCCCAGCACCGCCACACCCAGCAGCGCCAGCAGCGTGCGGCGCGGTCCGAAGCGGTCAAGGGCCTTGCCCAGCGGCAACTGCATGCTGGCAAAGCCGAGGAAGTACGCACCGGCCAGAAGACCGAGGTCCCCCGCGCCCAGCCCCAGTTCGGAGCTGAACACGGGGGCCAGCGTGGCGGTGACTGCACGCAGCAACGCCGACAGGAAGTAGGTGAAGGCAAAGGCGAAAAAGATCAGCGTTGCGGGCACGCGCGACAGCGTCATGGCGGGATGCGCAGCCCGTCAAAAAAACCTTCAACCGCCTCAGCGGCGACCTCCTCACCCAGCACGGTGGCCTGAAAGACGCGGGTGCCATGCGTGAAGACCGCCACTTGCATGCTCACCACTTTGCCATCAGGCAGAGTGCCCTGGATGCGCAGCCGCTGGCTGCCGCGGTTGGGCGTGGCACCGGGCACCGCAAAGGGCACCGCGCGCGAAGGCGCACCACCGATGTTGGCCGTGGCAGATGCAACCAACTCAGCCAGCGCGGGTGCGATGCGCACGGGGTCGCTCACGTCAGCGACCGCAAGGCCCCAGGTCTGCCCGCCAGCAGAGCAGGCCAGCAGTGTCAGGCGCACCGGCGGCCCGGCGAGCGGGACGCGCCGCTCTCGCGCACTGGGCTTGCAGGGAAACAGCAGCAGAAGCGGGCTGTCGGGAGGCCGCACTTCGCGCCAGTCCAGCGTCGGCGAACAACCCGCCAGCCCGGCGCAGGCCAGAAAGAGCAGCGGGGTTGGCGCGCGGCAGAAGGTCATCGCTCGATTATCCCGGCGGCTACCGGACAATCCTGCGCATGCAAAAAGCCCCCACCCCAACGTCCCCGGGCGCGCTGGACGGCGTGCGCGTGCTCGACCTGTCGCGCGTATTGGCAGGGCCCTGGTGTACGCAGACCTTGGCCGACCTGGGTGCCGAGGTCATCAAGATCGAGCGGCCACCCACTGTGGGCCACACAGGCGGCGATGACACCCGTGGCTGGGGCCCGCCGTTCCTGAAGGACCGCGACGGCCGCGACACGGCGGATGCGGCCTACTTCCTGGGCACCAACCGCAACAAGCGCTCGGTCACGATCGACATTGCACAGCCCGAAGGGCAAGCGTTGATCCTGCAAATGGCAGCGCGCTGTGACGTGATGATCGAGAACTTCAAGGTCGGCGACATGGCTCGCTATGGCCTGGACGCTGTCGCCGTGCGTCAGCGTTACTCGCGCCTGGTGTATTGCTCGATCACCGGCTTCGGCCAGACCGGGCCCTACCGCGACCGGGCCGGCTACGACTACGCCGTGCAGGGCCTGGGCGGCCTGATGAGCATCACCGGCGAGCGTGACGACCGCCCCGGCGGCGGCCCACAGAAAGTGGGCGTGGCGGTGGCCGACCTCTTCACCGGCATGTACGCCACCGTTGCCATCCTGGCCGCGCTGCGCCACCGCGACGCCACTGGCGAAGGCCAGGTCATCGACATGGCCCTGCTCGACACCCAGGTCGCCATGCTGGCCAACCTGGGGGCCAATTACCTGGTCACGCGCCAGGCGCCGCAGCGCGCCGGCAATGCGCACCAGAACATCGTGCCGTACCAGGTGTTTGAGGTCGCCGACGGGCATCTCATCGTGGCGGTGGGCAACGACGGCCAATTTGCCCGCTTCTGCACA
>JANNGN010000417.1:0-1817 GCA_031403895.1 Rubrivivax sp.
TCGTAGGCATTCATGGATTTTTCATTCCAGCGCCAGGCCTTCCAGCAGTTTGGCAAATGCCGCGACACACAACTCGCTGTCATCGGCAGTGATGCTTTCAAGCGGGTTGTGGCTGATGCCCGAGTTGCCGCCACGCAAGAAGAGCATCGCTTGCGGCATCAGCTCGTGCAGCTTCATGGCGTCGTGGCCGGCGCCGCTGGGCATGCGGAACACGGGCAGCCCGAGCTGGTGCACCGCAGCTTCCCAGCGCTGTTGCCAGGCCGCTGCGCTGGGCGCGGCGCTGGCTGCCAGCGTCTGTTCCAGCGTGAAGCTGACACCGCGTGCATCGGCGATGCGCTGCAGTTCGGCGCGCACGTCGGCGCCCAGCGCGTCGCGCGCAGCGTTCGTGGTGGCGCGCAGGTCCAGGCTGAACTGGCAGCGCCCGGGCACGACGTTGATCGAGCCTGCCGGCACCTGCAGCATGCCGACCGTGCCCACCACATCGGGCACCGCAGCGGCGCGTTTTTCGACGAACAGCGCCAGTTCGGCGACGGCACAGGCCGCGTCGCGCCGCCGGTCCATCGGCGTCGTGCCGGCATGACAGGACACACCCCTCACCTCGCCCACATAACGCAGGCTGCCGTTGATGGAGGTGACCACACCCAGCGGCAGGTCGAGCTCGTTCAGCACCGGGCCTTGTTCGATGTGGACTTCGACAAAGCCCAGGTACTGCGACGGGTTGCGCCGCAGCGCCGCGATGGCATCCAGGGTACCTGGCAGGCCGGCGGCGCGCATGGCGTCCTGCATGCGCACGCCGTCCACATCTTGCTGGTCGAGCCAGGCCGGGTTGAAGTCGCCCGTGAGCGCGCCCGAGCCGAGGAAGGTGGCCTTGTAGCGCTGGCCCTCTTCTTCGGCAAAGCCCACCACCTCGATGCCAAAGGGCAGGCGCCGGCCCTGGCGCGAGAGTTCAGCCACGACAGCCATCGGCACCAGGATGCCGAGCCTGCCGTCGTACTTGCCACCATTGCGCACGGTATCAAAGTGGCTGCCGGTGAGCAGGCGTCTGGCTCGACGGTCCACGCCGTGGTACAGGCCGACGACATTGCCCACGGCGTCGATCTGCACCTCGTCAAAGCCCACCTCTTTCATCCACGCCTGCAGTTGCCGAGCGACTGCCTGGTGGGCGTCGGTGAGGTAGGTCACCGTCAGCTGGCCTTGTTCCTTGAAGCCGATATCGCTGTGCATGGCAAGCGCCTCGGCCCAGTCCCACACGCGCTGACCTTGCGTGGGCGTGACGCCGAACTTGTCGTTCAGCCGAAGCTCGGCAATGCGGTGGATATTGCGCAAGCTCTCGGCAAATTCGAAGTCGGCGTGGCCGGCCAGGCGGCGCTCGAAGGTGGCGATGATCTCAGTGCGGCTCAAGCCCAGGCCACGCTGCCCGCGCACGGCCAGGATGAAAGGCCAGCCGAACTTGGCGTTGTAGTCGGCGTTCAATGTCTGGATGTGCGCAAACTCTTGCGGCGTGCAATCGCTCAGGCCGGCCTTGCCTTGTTCGTTGGCGCTCTCAGTGGTGAGGCTGTTGCTGACCATCGCCTTGCCTGCCAGTTCGGGGTGGGCACGGATGAGCTTCAATTGAGCCTCGCGGCCGATGGCTCGCACGCTGCTGACGAGCGCGTGCTTGAGCGCTGCCAGGCTGCTGAACGGCCGCTTGTCGGCCACTGCTTCAGCGACCCAGGGCGAATGTTCGTAAGTGCCGTCCAGCAGCGCCACGAACTCGGCGGCACTGGCGGCGTTGATTCTTTCGAGTGTGAGCATGGACCTTCCCTTCAGCGCCAGAC
>JANNGN010000418.1:0-3625 GCA_031403895.1 Rubrivivax sp.
CTTGTATGCATCTGCTGAGCAGCCAGCAGAGAGAAGTACCCGATGTTTGCCCCAACATCAACAAATGTTCGACCAGATTGGCCCTGCAGCCGGTCGATCAGAAAATGACTTAGGTTGGGCTCCCATAGTCCAAAGTAGTAGATATAACCCTGAATCAAGTCGAGAGTATTTCCTTGCATCCTGGTTCCGAAACGCGTGCGAGTAGAGTAGTTGATCTCTCGCCATTTAGCCCAGTTCCAGATGCGGCGCCTGAGGTCTCCAGGCGGAATGTGCCGAACGCAGAGTCGCGCCAACGGAAGCAAAGAGCAAGCCACCCGTTTCTTTAGTTCTGACTTAGGCATAGGTCTGCAAGTTTTATTGGAGAGTGAGAGACCGGCCGCCACGCGGCGAGCGGAGGGCTTCCCGTCTGCGCTATTGTGGCGGCCAATGCTGTAGCGAAGACAGCAGCAAAGGCGACGGCGCTCAGTGCTCTCGCCAAAACTTGTGCACAACGTTGGCGATCAGCCCATGCACTTGCGCCACCACAACAAACCGAGGCGCAAAGTTTGGCCCGTGCAGCCAGCATGCAGGTCCTCAAGTCGTTTGCCGTCAGACGCTCTGGCGCCTGCGTCGTCTACATGCTGCCCTTCTCACAAGTGGCAGAGAGCCTTGTCAGATACTTTGTCTGGGATCAAGTTGGGGAACTCGAATACCTAAGATCGCGGGTGCCGCGACACTTCGACCGTGCTCTTTTTCCACCCTCTGTGGCATAGAACAATCTGCACATTGATTTCGCCGTCACGGGTCGCACTGCACCGCAGCGCGAAATCATCAAGTAAGTCGCATCGATCCTGCCCCGTCCACCAGACACACCAGCGCCTTAGTTTCTCGGCCGCACACTCCACTCAGGTGCACTGTTGAAATTGTTTGCGATAGCAGTCCAATTGCTGGCCGCGACCATGCGGTCATATGACGCCTGGGCGCCCGCGACTCCGTGTTCGACGGCGTAAGCAAGCGCAGGCTGAAGGTTTCCCCAGTAGCTGGTGGCCTCCGGATAGTTGCCGCCACGCAGGCCACCTTCGGCCCGGGCGCCTGGGGCACCCTGCTGGGCAAAGGTTGCGTCATAGAGCGCGCCCCAGTCGGTGAACCAGGGGCCTGTGCCATTGATCCAGTCGGCGGTGTTGGATGGCGCCACGGCAATCGTGTACAGAGCGGCGTCACGGTAGAGGTACTGATTGGCCCCGGCTCCGCCAAACCGGCCAATGACGCTTTGCGCCTTCCATGCAAAGAACTCGGTGAGCTTGAGTTGATCGCCGACGCTCAGGTTCAGGTTGAGTGCCTTTGCGTAGCCAAACGCAGCCGTGACAAAGTCCTGCATCCAGGTGGCTTCGAAGTAAACGTTGTCCGAGCGCAATTCCGCCGCAGCGCCCGATGTGGGGACAGTGAAAGGCGACGACACGGTCGCCGTGCGGGTCGCACCCACATAGGCCGTGATCGTGCGAACCTGCCCACCAAGGGCAAGTTCCCAGCCGTTGTAATAGCCGTCTGTGAGGAAAACATAGCCGCTTGGGAAGGTCAGCACGGTGCTGGTGGCGCCGGCGGGCATCGTGAAAAAGGCACCCGAGGTGTAGTCGCTGTAGGGCTGAATCCAACCTTGCGGATTGTTGGGCTGGGCCACGTAGCGGGCGTGGTTCCAGGCCACGTTTGCAGCCATGCTGGCGCGGAATTCGGCGGCCAGCGGATCGTTGTCCGGGGTGATTGCTGAAGCCTGCGCCAGCGACCGAATCGCCCAGGCCACACCGCGCGTGGTGTTCGACCCTGTGCTGGACTGGAACACGCCGTCGGACCCGTTGCGCGAGGAGTTTCCGTTCTTCAGGAAGTTGGCCGCAGCCACGAATTGGGCTGTCTCAACGTGGTACCAACGGCCCGTGATGAGCGCCGCCATGAAGCCCATGCTGGGGTGGTGCGTGCTGGCGTACGTCGGGGGTGATCCGCCCGTCGCAGTTGGCGTGTAACTGTTGGTGGTGGAGGCGCCGGATCCATTGATTCCTGACCCGCCACCCAGGACAAGATTGGGATACGCCGAGAACCGCAGTGGGCGTTGCGTGGTTTCGTCACGAAAGTGAATTCCGTACCGCCCTGCACTGTAGGCATTGCGCTGAATCACTGCCCACAGGCTGGATGCAGTCGTGGTGAGGTACAAAACGTCCCATTCAGGCAGCAACCCGATGCTGGGGTGATAGCCGGCCCCGCCCATGCTTGGGGAATGGCTGCCCTGTTGCAGGGGTTGATAGGCAGTGGGCAGACCGGTGACCATTGCAGAGCTTGGTGAAACGCTGGCACGATAGGTCGGCACCAGCCGCGTGGACTGAAGATATGCCGCGTCATGACTGACCGTTACACCGGGGTCTGAACCCAACCAGTGCGAGAGCATTGCACCGCTGATGAGTGGCGTCCGCTGGTGGTTCAGCAGTGAGACTGATTGATTGAATCTCTCCGTTCCGCCCAGCGTAAAGGTGTAGGTTGACGCACGTTCGCCAGGGGCTGCGACGTTGAGGAAGCCGTTCTCGACCCACGGCAGCACCTCGACCGCACCGCCGGCATACAAGCGCACTTCCAGCCAGGCCACCAGGTGCGCGTCGCTGCCCACTTGCTTGCGGTAGATCCAGGAAGACATTTGCGGGCCCGCCACCCAGGCCATGAAGGGGCTCAGCCAATCTGCGTCTGACCAGCTCACTGCGCCAAACGAACCACAGCCGATGGCAGCGACGGCGCCAGTGCTGCGCAGGTCGGCCGTCGTCAGCGCGGTGCCGGAAGGGGCGCTGCCGGTGGCTGAAAGCGACACCACGGCAACCGTGCTGGCAGTGACCGGGGCCTGCCCTGCAATCACTGCAAACCTGGCGCTGCCGTCTGGCCAGACGTTCTTGATGGTGACCTGTGCATTCGCCAGCGTGGTGGCCACGTACTGACCGCCGGGAATGTCACCCTGCTTGAAGCCGAAGCCCACTGCAAAGGGAACCGTCGCGGTCGAAGGCGCTGAGAGCGCAAACTGCATCGCGCCTGAAGGCGCTGGTGCGGGGGGCGGGGCAGGTGGGGCAGGTGGGGCAGGCGGGGCGGGTGGGCCTGGCGCGGGGGCTGGTGGGGGCGCAGGCGGCGGTGTATGCCCTGGCTCAGGCGCCGGAGCAGGCACGGGGGCCGGCGCTGGCGCCGGTGGCGGTGCCGGGGGCGTCCCGCCACCTGCAACCGGCTCTGCGGTCGCTGCCTGACCGCCACCGCCACAGGCCGCCAGGCAGGCCGTGCTCACGGTCGCGGAAAGCACCCTGAGAAAGCGCCTGCGGTCATCGGCCAAAACCGCAGTTGCGTCTTCGGGGCGCACCCCTTCTTGTTTTAGTTTCACGATCAAGTCCCCAGAGGACGCCACAGTTGCATGACACCGTCACGCTGCACGCCATCTGCGCAGGTGGCGGAAAAATTCGGGCCGTCGCTCCAGGCAAAGCAGCGAAGCCAGGGGATGTAGCGCCACTTGGACATGGGCTGAGCACCACCACGACTGTCATTGCCCGGGTTCGGTTCCCAGGCCGGACTGTTGAAAGCCTCTTCAGTCCAGGTCCAGGTGCACTGGTGGAACTCCAGGCTGCTGGGCTTG
>JANNGN010000419.1:0-11379 GCA_031403895.1 Rubrivivax sp.
TGCCGGTGCTGGTGGCCGAAGACCCGCTGACCTGCGTTGTGCGCGGCTGCGGCATGGCGCTGGAACGCATGGATCGGCTGGGGTCCATCTTCACGTCCGAGTAGCCGGCCGCCCGGGCCGCGCCTTGCCATGCAGCTGGGACCGCTAGACCGCACACCGCCGCCTTTCTTTCGCCAGGGGCCTTCGTCCCTGAGCAAGCTGATCTTCTTTTCGGCGCTGGCCCTCTTCCTGATGGTCGCCGACACGCGCTTCAAGTTCGTGCAGCCCATGCGCCAGGGCCTGGCGATTGCCCTCTTGCCGCTGCAACGCGCACTGGCGGTGCCGGTGAACCTGTGGGAAGGTGCCGGCGACTACCTGCGCGGCCTGAGCCAGGCCCAGGCCGGTGAACGCGCCGCACGCACGCAGGCGGCTGCGGTGGCCGAGCGCGCCGCCCGCACCCGGCAGCTGGCCGAAGAAAACACGCGCCTGCGCGCCTTGCTGGACCTGAAGCCGGCGCTCGCCGTGCGTTCGCTGCCCGCCGAGGTGCTGTATGAAGCCGCCGACCCGTACTCGCGCAAGGTCTTCATCGACCGCGGCACTCAACACGGCGTGGTGGCCGGCGCGCCGGTCATCAACGACGCTGGCGTGCTGGGCCAGGTGACCCAGGCCTACGCGATGACGGCAGAGGTCACGCTGCTGTCGGACAAGGACGCCGCCATTCCCGTGCTCAACACTCGCACCCAGCAGCGCAGCGCGGCATTCGGTGGCGCGGTCAGCGGCGCGGTGGGCGGCAGCATGGAACTGCGCTTCATGTCGGGCAACGCCGACGTGCAGGTGGGCGACCTGCTGCAGACCAGCGGCCTGGACGGCATCTACCCGCCCGGGCTGCCGGTGGCCAGGGTGGTGGCGGTGGAAAGGCGCGTCGAGTCCGGCTTTGCGCGCATCACGCTGACCCCTGCGGCCAACGCCGACGGCGTGCGCCATGTGCTGGTGCTGGAGCCGCTCTCTGCACAGCTGCCGCCGCGGCCAGCGCCGGCGGTGGTCGAACCGACCAGAACCGATCGCCAGTTGAAGACACCACGCCGCGCGCCAGCCGCGCCGGTCGCAGGCTCGGGGGCAGCGCCATGATCATGCCGCGCGGTTCGGACCAGCTGCTGCTGCCGGCCAAACCCCTCTTCATCGGCTTCACGCTGCTGCTCGCCATGGGCTTCAACCTGCTGCCGCTGGGGCGACAGCCCGCCATGCCCGACATGTTGGCGGTGGCGCTGGTGTTCTGGAACGTGCACCAGCCGCGCCGTGTCGGCGTCGGCGTGGCCTTCCTGTTTGGCCTCTTGATGGACGTGCACCAGGGCGCGCTCTTCGGCCAGCATGCGCTGGCCTACACGCTGCTGAGCTTTGCCGCCATCAGCATCCAGCGCCGCATGCTCTGGTTTGACGTGGTGCAGCAGACGCTGCAGATCGTGCCGGTTTTCTATGCCGCGTTCGGCGTCTCGCTGGCGGTGCGGCTGCTGGCCGGCGACATGTTCCCGGGTTGGTGGGCCTTTGCGGCGCCGGCGCTGGAGGCGTTGATCTGGCCCCTGGTGACGTTGCTGTTGCTGGCGCCGCAACGCCGCGCGCCCGACCCGGATCAAAATCGCCCGTTGTGAATTCCTTTCAACGATGAACGTCCTGCGCGACGTCGAACAAGAGATCGACCGCTTCCGCGGCCGTGTGCTCGTAGCTGCCGGCTTCGTATTGCTGGCCTTCCTGCTGCTGGCCACGCGGCTCGTGTACCTGCAGGTTTTTCGCCACGAAGAGCTGGCCACGCAGGCCGAGGCCAACCGCATTGCAGTGGTGCCGATCGTGCCCAACCGCGGCCTCATCGTGGACCGCAACGGCGTCGTGCTGGCCACCAACTACTCGGCCTACACGCTGGAGCTCTCGCCCCGCAAGGGCAGCGCTGCGGCGGCGGAACTCGACGCGCTGATCGACGAACTGGCGACGGTGGTGGAAATTGGCCCACGCGACCGCAAGCGCTTCAAGCGCCTGCAGGAAGAAATGAAAGGCGCCGAATCGCTGCCCATCCGCACCAAGCTGAACGACGAAGAAGTGGCGCGCTTCACGGCGCAGCGCTTCCGCTTCCCGGGCGTGGAAGTGAAGGCGCGGCTGTTCCGCAGCTACCCGCTGGGCGAGACCGGCAGCCACCTGCTGGGCTACATCGGCCGCATCAACCCGGCCGAGAAAAAGGCCATGGAAGAGTGGGAAGACGAAGACCAGGGCAACTACAAGGGCACCGAGTACATCGGCAAGCTCGGCCTGGAGCAGAGCTACGAACGCCAGCTGCACGGCAGCGCCGGCTTCGAAGAAGTGGAAACCAGCGCCGGGGGCCGCGCCGTGCGGCGGCTCAAGAGCCACCCGCCGACGCCGGGCGACAAGCTCGTGCTGTCGATCGACATCAGGCTGCAGGCGCTGGTGGAGGACCTGTTCGGCGACCGCCGCGGCGCGCTGGTGGCGATCGACCCGCGCAACGGTGAAGTGCTGGCCTTCGTCAGCAAGCCCACCTTCGACCCCAACCTGTTCGTCGATGGCATCGACGTCGACAGCTGGCGCGAGCTGAACGAGAGCATCGACAAGCCGCTCTTGAACCGGGCGCTGCGCGGCACCTACCCGCCGGGCTCGGCCTACAAGCCCTTCATGGCGATGGCGGCGCTGAACACCGGCAAACGTTCGCCTTCAACGTTGATCAACGACACGCTGGTCTTCACTTTTGGTGGCCACCGTTTCGGCAGCCCCGAAAGCGAGCGCGGCGGCCTGATGGACATGCACCGCGCGATCGTGCAGTCGAGCAATGTCTATTTCTACTCGCTGGCCAACGAGATGGGCGTGGACCTGATGCACGAGCAGCTGATGCCGATGGGCTTTGGCCGCAAGACCGGCATCGATGTCGAAGGCGAAGTCACCGGCGACCTGCCGTCCACCGAATGGAAGCGCAAGCGCTTCAAGAAGCCCGAGCAGCAGAAGTGGTACGCCGGCGAAACCATCTCGCTGGGCATCGGCCAGGGCTACAACAACTTCACGATGCTGCAGATGGCAGCGGCGACATCGACGCTGGTTTCCGGCGGCCTGCGCTTCAAGCCGCGGCTGGTGCGCGAGATCGAAGACGTGATCAGCGGCCAGCGCAAACGCATCGCCAATGACGCGCTCGAGCCGCTGCCGTACAAGCCGCAGGATGTCGAAGTCATCCGCCGCGCGCTGCAGGGTGTGGCGCTGGAAGGCACATCGCGCGTGGCCTTTGCGGGCGCCGGCTACAGCAGCGGCGGCAAGACCGGCACGGCGCAGGCCGTGGGCGCGCGCGCCAACGAAAAGTACAACGCCGCCAGGATTGAAGAGCACAAGCGCGACCACGCGCTGTACGTCGCCGCCGCGCCGATCGACGCACCAACGGTGGCGCTGGCGGTGATTGTCGAAAACGCGGGCTGGGGTGGGGATTCGGCAGCGCCGATCGCACGCCGCGTGTTCGACTATCTGCTGCTCGGCCAGTACCCGAGCGAAGCCGACATGGCCGCCATGCGCGAAGGCAAGGCCAAGGCGCCCATCGGCACGCCGCGCCGCGCGGCCGACGTGCCGCTGCCGGGGCAGTTGGCGCCGCAAGCGTCCACAGCAGCCACGCCGGCCGTGCTGGCCGCAGGGGCCAAGGCGGCGCCGGCCGAACGCCTGGCGGCAGCGCCGCCAGCGCCGGCCGCACCCCCCACACGGCGCAGCCGATGAACGCCGTCTTCGAACGCCCCTCGACCTGGCTGCGCCTGCGGCGCGTGTTTGCAGGCTTTGACGGCCCGCTGCTGCTGGCCATCACGCTGCTGGCCACGATCGGACTCCTGACGATGTACTCGGCCGGCTTCGACCACGGCACGCGCTTCGTTGACCACGGCCGCAACATGCTGATTGCGCTGGTGGTGCTGTTCGTGGTGGCGCAGGTGCCGCCGCAGAAGCTGGAGCGGCTGGCCGTGCCGCTGTACCTGGCCGGCGTGGCGCTGCTGGTGGCGACCGCGCTGTTCGGCCTGACACGCAAGGGCGCCACGCGCTGGCTGGCGCTGGGGCCGCTGGTGATGCAGCCGAGCGAGATCCTGAAGATCGCGATGCCGCTGATGCTGGCCTGGTGGTTTCAGAAGCGCGAAGGCCAGTTGCAGGTTGCCGACTTCGCGGTCGCCGGCGCGCTGCTGCTGGTGCCGGTGGCGCTGGTGGCCAAGCAGCCTGACCTGGGCACCGCACTGCTGATCCTGGCCAGCGGCGTGTACGTCATCTTCTTCGCCGGCCTGTCGTGGAAGATCGTGCTGCCGGTGCTGCTGGTCGCCGCGCTGGCCGTGTGTACGATCGTGATCACGGCCGACGACATCTGCGCGCCCGGCGTGCGCTGGCCCTTCCTGCGCGACTACCAGCAGAACCGTGTCTGCACGCTGCTCGACCCGACGAAAGACCCGTTGGGAAAAGGCTTCCACATCATCCAGGGCATGATCGCCATCGGCTCAGGCGGCCTCTCTGGCAAGGGCTTCATGCAGGGCACGCAGACGCACCTGGAATTCATCCCCGAGCGCACCACCGACTTCATCTTCGCCGCCTTCTCCGAAGAGTTCGGCCTGACCGGCGTGCTGGCGCTGCTGGCCAGCTTCACCTTCCTGATCTTCCGCGGCCTGATGATCGCCGCCGAGGCACCCACCGTCTTCACGCGGCTGCTGGCCGGCGCCGTCAGCCTGAGCTTTTTCACCTACGCCTTCGTCAACATGGGCATGGTCAGCGGCATCCTGCCGGTGGTCGGCGTGCCCCTGCCGTTTGTCAGTTATGGCGGCACGGCGATGGTCACGCTCGGCCTGGGCCTCGGCATCCTGATGTCGGTGGCGCGCAGCCGGCGGTTGATGCAGAGCTGAGGCGTCGGCGCCTGGCCCCCGGCGGACGATTTCAGCCCGCCGGCGCAAGCGGCGCCGCCGGTGCAGGGTCTGCAAGCCGAAAACGGACTGTGAAAAGGGCACCCGGCGTCAGCGGTGCCAGGGCGCGAGGGCGCGCGTCTGCCACCGTGACTTCGGCTTCATGCCGCAGTGCGATTTCCTGCACGATGGCCAGGCCCAGGCCACTGCCGTCAACCTCTGTATCCGGCGACCGGTAGAAGGGCCTGAACACCGCTTCACGCTCGGCCGGGGCGATGCCCAGGCCGCTGTCTTCCACCTGCAGCACCAGCACCTGGCCGAATGGGTCGGGCACCACGCGCGCGGTCACGGTGCCGCCGGCGGGCGTGTATTGCAGCGCGTTGTCGACCAGGTTGCGCACCAGTTCACCCAGCAGCACGGGTTCGCCCAGCAGCGGCGCCGGGGTGCCGGACTCGGGGCCTTCGTAGCCAAGGTCGATCCGGCGTTCCATCGCGCGGGCCACAAAGTCCTGCACCACATCACGCGTCACAGCCGCCAGGTCAACCGGCACACGCCGCAGCGCCTGGCCGCCGTCCTCGGCACGGGCCATCGCCAACAACTGGTTGACCATGTGCGCCGCGCGCTGGCTCGACACCGCGATCTGGTGCAGCGAGTGGCTGATCGACGCCGGGTCGCCGCGGCCACTGTCGATCTCGCGGCCGGCCAGTTCGGCCTGCATGCGCAAGCCCGCCAGCGGCGTCTTCAGCTGGTGCGCAGCGTCGGCCAGGAAGTGGCGCTGGGTCGCGATCGACTGGTCCAGCCGCTGCAGCAGGTCATTGATGGCGCGCACCAGCGGCACCACTTCATCGGGCACGCCGTCAGTCGGGATCGCGCTCAGGTCGGTGCTGGCGCGTTTGCGGATGCGCTGCTGCAACTCGGCCAGCGGCCGGATGCCGCGCGCCAGCGCCAGCCACACCAGCAGCACCGCCAGCGGCAGGATCACGAACTGCGGCAACAGCACGCCCTTGATGATCTCGGTCGCCAGGCGCGAGCGCTTGCCCAGCGTCTCGGCCACCTGCACCAGGGCGTCGCTGCGGCCGTCGCCACCGGGCAGGCGCAGGTAGGCCACGCGCACCGGCTCTTCGCCCAGCACCTCATCGCGGAAGCGCACACCCGCGTGGACAGCGGTTTCGTCAGCCGGCACCACCAGGCGCGAATCCCCCGCCACCAGTTCGCCACGGGCGCCCAGCACCTGGAAGTAGGCGCTGTCGCCGTCGTCGTCATCGCTGCGCAGCAGGGCCAACGCCGTGCGTTCGAGTTCGCGCCGCCGCTGCAACGCGTCGGGACCACCCGGCGCCACCTGCACGCTGGACTGCCGCGCCAGCGCCAGCACCACGTCGGCCAGGTCGCGGTCGTAGGGCCGATTGGCGATCGACTGCGCCACCAGCGACGTCAGGCCCAGGCTCAAGGGCCACAGCAGCAGCAAGGGGGCGAGCATCCAGTCGAGGATCTCGCCAAAGAGCGACCGCTTTTCGTGGGCGACGGGGCCGAACATCAGGCCTGCTGCGCGCGCCAGCCGCTGCGCCGAGGCTTCGTCCCGCTCAAGCCGCGATCTTTTCCAGGCAGTAGCCCAGCCCGCGCACCGTGGCAATGCGCACCGGGCCCTGCTCGATCTTCTTGCGCAGGCGGTGGATGTAAACCTCGATCGCGTTGTTGCTGACCTCTTCGCCCCATTCGCACAGCCGCTCGACCAGCTGGTCCTTGCTGACCAGGCGCCCCGCACGCTGCAGCAACACCTCCAGCAGGCTGAGTTCACGCGCCGACAACTCGACCATCTGGTCGTTGAGGTAGGCCACGCGCCCAGTGGCGTCAAAGGTCAGCGGGCCGTGCTTGAGCAGGTTGGACGCAGTGCCAAGGCCGCGGCGCGTCAGTGCGCGCACCCGCGCTTCCAGCTCCTGCAGCGAAAAAGGCTTGGCCATGTAGTCGTCGGCACCCAGGTCCAGGCCCTTCACGCGCTGCTCGACGCTGTCAGCCGCCGTGAGGATCAGCACCGGCACGGTGATGCCACGGCCACGCAGCTTTTTCAGCACTTCGAAGCCGTGCATGCGGGGCAGGCCGAGGTCCAGGATGACCATGTCGAATTCGTGCGCAGACAGCGCCGCGTCGGCTTCAGTGCCGCTGCTGACCTGGTCAACGGCATAGCCGGCCGAGCGCAGCGAGCGCAGCAGGCCGTCGGCCAGCACCTGGTCGTCTTCGGCAATGAGGATGCGCATGCGAGTGTCTCCTTCGGGCTCGATTCGGCCGGGGCTTTGTGCAGGTGCACGCTTACTTTGGGTTGATCCTTGCGTCGATCTTTGCGCCGATTCTAGGCAGCGGCCTGAGCGCCATCCTGGTCGCCATCCTGGTCGCCATCAGCGCCATCCAGCTTCCGAGTGCGTCCCAAGGAGTTACCCCAAAATGACTGTACGCATATCCAGCTTGTGTACCATAATCCGGCCCAAGCAGACCTACCCAGGAGAACCCCATGGACGCACCCGTCAAAGCCCTGAACACCGAAAAAGCCAAGGCCCTGCAAGCCGCGCTGGCACAGATTGAAAAGCAGTTCGGCAAGGGCTCGATCATGCGCCTGGGCGAAGGCGAAGTCATTGAGGACATCCGGGTCGTGTCCACCGGCTCGCTGGGCCTGGACATCGCGCTCGGCGTCGGCGGCCTGCCACGCGGACGCGTGGTTGAAATCTACGGCCCGGAATCGTCAGGCAAGACCACGCTCACGCTGCAGGTCATTGCTGAAATGCAAAAAGTCGGCGGCACCTGCGCCTTCATCGACGCCGAACATGCACTCGACATCCAGTACGCGCAAAAGCTCGGCGTCAACCTGCAAGAACTGCTCATCAGCCAGCCCGACACCGGCGAGCAGGCGCTGGAAATCGTTGACGCGCTGGTGCGTTCGGGCTCCATCGACCTCATCGTCATCGACTCGGTCGCCGCGCTCACGCCAAAAGCCGAACTCGAAGGCGAAATGGGCGACAGCCTGCCGGGGTTGCAAGCGCGCCTGATGAGCCAGGCGTTGCGCAAGCTCACCGGCAGCATCAAGAAGACCAACACCATGGTCATCTTCATCAACCAGATTCGCATGAAGATCGGTGTCATGTTCGGCAACCCCGAAACCACCACCGGCGGCAACGCGCTCAAGTTCTACGCCTCGGTGCGGCTGGACATCCGCCGCACCGGCAACATCAAAAAGGGCGAAGAGATCATCGGCAGCGAGACCAAGGTCAAGGTCGTCAAGAACAAGGTGGCACCGCCCTTCAAGGTGGCCGAGTTCGACATCCTCTACGGTGAAGGCATCAGCCGCGAAGGCGAGATCATCGACATGGGCGTGGAAGCCCGCATCCTCGACAAAAGCGGTGCCTGGTACGCCTACAACGGCGAAAAGATCGGCCAGGGCAAGGACAACGCGCGCGAATTTCTGCGTGAAAACGCAGAGCTGGCGCGCGAGATCGAAAACAAGGTGCGCGAGTCGATGGGCATCCCGCTGCAGGAAGCTCTGGCTGCCGAGTAAGCGGCCAACAAAGCGGGCAAGACGGCAGCAAAGCCAGCGGCTGGCATGGCCTTCGGCTCGTTGTCAGTCAAGGGCCGCGCGCTGCGCCACCTGGCGCAGCGCGAACATTCACGCGTTGAACTCGAGCGCAAGCTGGCGCGCCACGTACCCGACAGCGGGGAAGAGAGCGCGCAGGTCCAGATTGCCCGCGCGCTGGACGAGCTGGCCGCCGCCGGGCTGCTGAGCGAAACGCGCACCGCCGAATCGGTGCTGGCCAGCCAGGGCCGGCGCTACGGCGTGCGCCGCCTGCGGCAGACGCTGCAAGCCAAAGGCCTGGATGCAGAGCTCGTCAGCGCCACGCTGCAGGCTGCGCGCAGCACCGAACTCGAACGCGCGCGCGAAGTCTGGCGCCGCCGTTTCGGAACGCTGCCCTGCAACGCCGCCGAGCGCGCGCGCCAGCTGCGCTTCATGGCCGGCCGCGGTTTTGAAGGCGACGTGATTCGCCGCGTGGTGCAGGGCGCCGACGACGACTGAGCCGCAGACCTGGCCACCCGCGCCCCGCCAGTCGCTGCTTCACTGCCCGGCGCCTCGACGGACTGTTGGCATGCGCCGTAAGCGTCTGCTGCACAGCAGCATGCTAAATTCGCCGCCGCGTTGCGCGCACGCCGCAGCCTTTGACCCTGCACCTGCCCACCTCCCTCGCAATGAGCCTTCCGCCCGCGGCGCCGCAGCGTCAGCTCAAGCACCGCCGCCAGATCGATGTGCAGGTGTTTGCCTGTGGCAATGGCCTGTGGGAAGTGGATGCGGTGTTGACCGACGTCAAGACGCGCGACACCTTGATCGCAGACGGCCTGCGGCCCGCCGGCACGCCCATTCACGACATGCTGCTGCGCCTGGTTGTCAACGAGCAGTTCGACATCGTCGCCGCCGGCTCCGAGTCACGGTGGATGCCCTACTCGGGCATCTGCGACGAACACGGCGACGTTTACGCACGGCTCGTGGGCCTGAACCTGCGGCAAGACTTTCGCAAACAGCTGCGCCAACGTGTGGGTGGCGTACTTGGCTGCACCCACATCACCGAACTGGCCCAGGTGCTGCCCACGGCCCTGGTGCAGGCCTTTGCTGGCGAAGTGATCGACACGCGCGGCACTGCCGATGGCGCGCGCAGACCATTCCAGATTGACCGCTGCCACGCCCTGCGAAGCAGCGGCGAGGCGGTGCATCTGCACTACCCGCGCTGGTACCGCGCCGAGACAAGCGATCCAACCGGTCCTAATTTTTGAACCCGCGAGAGGAGCCCCGATGAAGATCCATGAATACCAGGCCAAAGAGCTGCTGCGCGCCCACGGCGTGCCCGTGCCGCGCGGTTACGCCGCATTCAATGTGCGTGAGGCGCAGGAAGCGGCGCAGAAGCTCGGCGGTGCCGTCTGGGTCGTCAAGGCGCAGATCCACGCCGGTGGCCGAGGCAAGGGCGGAGGCGTGAAGTTGGCGCGCTCGCAAGCCGAAGTGGAAACGCTGGCGACGCAGATCCTGGGCATGCAGCTCAAGACGCACCAGACCGGGCCCGAAGGCCAGAAGGTGCGCCGCCTGCTGGTGGAAGAGGGCGCCGACATCAAGAAGGAGTATTACGTGGCGGCGCTGACCGACCGCGCGACGCAGAAGGTGGCGCTGATGGCCAGCAGCGAGGGCGGCATGGACATCGAAGAGGTGGCCCACAACACGCCAGAGAAGATCCTGAAGGTGTTCGTCGATCCACTCGTCGGCCTGACCGATGCGCAGGCGCTGGAACTTGCTGCAGGCATTGGCGTACCGGCCGCCAGCCAGCCGCAGGCCGTCGATGTGCTGAAGAAGCTCTACGCCTGCTACATGGCCACCGACGCTTCGCTGGCCGAGATCAACCCGCTGATCCTTGAAGGGTCGGTGGATGGCAAGCCGGGCAGCATCAAGGCGCTGGACGCCAAGTTCACCTTCGACGCCAATGCGCTGTTTCGCCACCCCGAGATCGTGGCTTACCGCGATCTCGACGAAGAAGACCCGGCCGAAGTCGAGGCCAGCAAGTTCGACCTGAGCTACATCAGCCTGGACGGCAACATCGGCTGCCTGGTGAATGGCGCGGGCCTGGCGATGGCCACGATGGACACCATCAAGCTTTTCGGCGGCGAGCCCGCCAACTTCCTGGACGTGGGCGGCGGCGCCAGCGCCGAGAAGGTCACCGAAGCCTTCAAGATCATGCTGTCCAACAAGTCGGTGAAGGGCATCCTGGTCAACATCTTCGGCGGCATCATGAAGTGCGACACCATCGCCGAAGGCGTGATCGCCGCCTGCAAAGCCGTCAACCTGAGCGTGCCGCTGGTGGTGCGCATGAAGGGCACCAACGAAGACCTGGGCAAGAAGCTGCTCCAGGAGTCCGGCCTGCCGATCATCAGTGCCGACACGATGGCCGAAGCCGCGACGAAAATCGTTGCCGCCGTCAAATGAACCACCCCCGAAGCGCCTGCGGCGCTCCCTCTCAAGGGGGGCGAGTCCGCACCGAGCTAGCGCCTGCGCGCTTGCAAGTGGCTGACGAGCGCCGCACGGCCTTCAGGCCGTGCGGCGCCCCGGGCGGCCCGGCAAAGCCGGTTCCGCCGCGGCCGCTTGATGCGACGCTTGATGCGACGTTTACCCATTGAGGACACCATGAGCATCCTGATCAACAAAGACACCCGCGTCATCACCCAGGGCATCACCGGCAAGACCGGCCAGTTCCACACCCGGGGCTGCCAGGGATACGCCAATGGCAAGGCCTGCTTCGTCGCCGGCGTCAACCCGAAGAAGGCCGGCGAGACCTTTGAAGGCATCCCCATTTACGCCGGCGTGCGTGAAGCGGCCAAAGCCACGGGCGCCACGGTCAGCGTGATCTACGTGCCGCCCGCCGGCGCAGCCGCTGCGATCTGGGAAGCCGTGGAAGCCGACCTGGATCTGGCCATCTGCATCACCGAAGGC
>JANNGN010000420.1:0-4263 GCA_031403895.1 Rubrivivax sp.
GTGATGGCGGCCTTCACGAAGAAGTACAGCATCAAGGTCAAGGCCTGGCGTTCAGGTTCCGAAGCAGTGCTGCAGCGTGTCAGCGCAGAGAGCCGCGGCAACCGCTTTGAAGTCGATGTGGTGCAAAACAATGCGCCTGAAAACGAAGCCGCCTACCGCGAAAAACTGCTGCAGGAGGTGTGGTCGCCGCACTTCAAGGATCTGGTCAGCGTGGCCGTGCCGGCGCACCACGCCTGGGTCGGCATCACGCTGGACATCTGGACGGCGGCCTACAACACCAACCTCGTGAAGAAGGAAGATTTGCCGAAGAGCTACGCCGACCTGGCCGACCCGCGCTGGAAGGGCCACCTGGCCATCGAGGCCAACAACCACGCCTGGTTCGGCACCCTGATGGCCGAGCTGGGCGAGGCGCAGGGCGCGAAGCTCATCGACAGCATCGTGGCCACGAATGGCATCTCGGTGCGCAAGGGCCATTCGGTGCTGGCCAACCTGGTGGCTTCGGGCGATGTGGCACTGGCGCTGACGGTGTACAGCTGGATCCCCGAGCAGCTGAAGAAGAAGGGCGCGCCGATCGAGAACCACGTCATCCAGCCGCTGCTGGCGCAGCCCAGCACGATCGCGCTGATGAAGCGCGCGCCGAACCCGGCGTCTGCACTGCTGTTCTACGACTTCATGCTCAGCACCGAAGGCCAGAAGCTGCTGGCTGACAACCAGTTCGTGCCCACCAGCAAGCACATCGACGGGCCCTTGGCGCGCGTGCCTGTCAAGCTGGTGGACCCGGTGCGTGTGCTCGACCTGCAAGACAAGTGGCTGAAGGCGTTCGACGACGCGGTCGTGCGGCGGGCCAAGTAGATTGACTGCACGATGACGGCGCCATTCAGCGTGGGCGTCGCCGGCCTGGGCGCCGCAGGCCTGGCTTTTGTGCCTGCGTTGCAGACCCACCCGGGCTTCACCTGGGTGGCCTGCGCCGAGCCCGTGGATGCCCTGCGCGCGCAGGTGCAGCGCGAACACGGCGTGGCCGCCTACGCCACGCTGTCGGCGTTGTTGACGCACCCGGGGCTGGACGCCGTGATCGTCGCAACACCCACGCCCTTGCACGCGCCGCAGGCGCTGCAAGTGGCGGCCGCCGGCAAACACCTGCTGGTCGAAAAACCAATGGCGGTGGACCTGGCCGATGCACGCGCGATGGTCGAAGCCGCAGCCCGCGCCGGCGTGGTGCTGCTGGTGGGCCACGCACACGGCTACGACGAGCCCATCGCTGCCATGCGCAGCATCATCGACAGTGGTGAACTCGGCGCCGTCGGCATGGTCAACACCTGGTGCTTCAGCGACTGGGTGCAGCGCCCGCGCCGCAGCGACGAGCTGGACGAGCGCCAAGGCGGCGGTGTCACTTTCCGCCAGGGCTCGCACCAGTTCGACATCCTGCGCCTGCTGTGCGGCGGCCGGGCGCGCAGCGTGCGTGCGAAGACTTTCGACTGGGACCCGCAGCGCAGCACGGTCGGCGCCCACATCGCCTTCATCGACTTCAAAGACGGGCCCGCAGCAACGGCGGTCTATAACGGCTACGGCGGCTTTTCCAGCATGGACCTGTGCTTCGACATTTCGGAGTGGGGCCTGCACCAGCCGCCCGGCCAGCGCCCCCGCTGGCCACGCCCGGGCTCAGCTGCCGCAGAGCTGCAAGCCAAGCGCGACCGCGCACGCAGCGCTATTGCGGCGGCCGCGCCGCACGCGCCATTCTTCGGCCTCACGCTCGTCAGCTGCGAGCGCGGCGACATCCGGCAAGCGCCAAATGGCCTGCGCATCCACACGCCAGACAGCGTGCGCGAAGTACCGCTGGCACTGCAGCGCAGCCCGCGCGAGCGCGTGCTGGATGAGTGGCACGCCGCAATCAGTGGCAGCGCGCCCGCGCTGCACAGCGCGCGCTGGGGCCTGGCCAACCTGGAGCTGTGCGTGGCGGCGTTGCAGTCGTCGCGAATGGCGCGTGAAGTCACGCTGCACGAGCAAGTCCCCCTGCCCGGCCAACGGCTTTGAGAAAGCCAGCCGGGCGGGTTAGCCCTGAGCGGCCCTGCCTTGACACCCTGCGGGCGAGTGCCTACATTGCTGTATCGCTATACGGACCACTGTTCCATATAAAGGAACGATGACACGATGAATCCCGTCGCAGCCCAAGTGCCGCCCCAGCGCATGCAGCCCGCCACCAGCGGTGGCGACGGCGAGCGCGACTCGGTGGCGTCGCGCCTGTCGGGCCTGCTGTCGTGGAAGGCACTCGTCATCGGCGTCTGCGTCGCCTTCACGATCTACATCGCCGTGGTGCCGCTCGGGTTCCTGCTCTGGCAGAGCTTCTTCACGCCGCAGACCGCATCGAAAGCCGCAGTCTTCACCTGGGGCAACTACGTCACCGCCTACACCAGCAGCGACACCGCGCGCCTTTTCTGGACCAGCATGCAGTTTGCCGTCGGCACGGCCGCCTTTGCCTTCTTCGTCGGCACCACGCTGGCCTGGATGAACGAGCGCACCAACACGCCGTTCAAGAGCCTGTTCTTCGCGCTCTCGCTGATCCCGCTCGTCATCCCCGGCATCCTGTTCACGGTGTCGTGGATCCTGCTCGGCAGCCCCAAGATCGGCATCATCAACCTCACGTTGATGGGCCTGTTCAACCTGAGCGAACCGGTCTTCAACATCTATTCGATGTGGGGAATGATCTGGGTCGATGGGCTGCACTATTCGCCGGTGGCCTTTCTGCTGATGACGGCGGCCTTTCGCGCCATGGATCCTTCGCTGGAAGAGTCGGCCATGATGAGTGGCGCGAATGTGTTTCAGGTCTTGTGGCGCATCACGCTCAAGCTCGCCTGGCCGGCGATCTTTGCGACTTTCCTGATCCTGTTTGTGCGCGCGATTGAAAGCTTTGAAGTGCCCGCGCTGCTGGGCCTGCCGGTGGGCATCCAGGTCTTCACGAGCAGCATCTACCAGGCGGTGCACCGCTACCCCAGTCAGATCGGCCTCGCATCGGCCTACGCCATCACGCTGCTGGCCATCACCACCGTCGGCATTTACTTCATCAGCAAGCTGTCGAACAGCGGCAACAAGTACGCCACGATGACCGGCAAGGGCTTTCGCCCTCGGCTGATCGACCTCGGCCCCTGGCGCTGGGTGGCGGCAGCCGTGTTCATCGGCTACTTCGCGCTCATCGTGGTGCTGCCCTTTGCGGTGCTGCTGTGGTCGTCGCTGCAGAAGTTCTACGCCGTGCCCTCGGTGGCCGCGCTGGGCAACCTCACGCTCGATCCCTACCGCTTTGTGCTGGCGTACCCCAACCTGGGCCGCGCGGTGTGGAACAGCCTGCTGCTGAGCTTTGGCTCGGCGACGCTGATCATGCTGATCACGTCGGTCATCTGCTGGATCGTCGTCAAGACCAAGCTGCCGGGCCGCTGGCTGCTGGACAACCTGGCCTCGCTGCCGATGGTGTTTCCGGGCCTGGTGCTGGGCCTGGCGCTGATGATCTTTTATCTGAACGTGGATGTCGGCGTGTACGGCACGATGTGGATCCTGTTCATCGCCTACGTCACGCGCTTCATGCCCTACGGCCTGCGCTTCAACACGACATCGATGTTGCAGATCCACAAGGAACTTGAAGAGTCGGCCGCCATGAGCGGTGCCGGCTGGGGCACCACCTTCCGCCGCATCGTGCTGCCGCTGCTGAAACCCGGGCTGCTGGCGGGCTGGATCTACATCATGATCGTCTCGATCCGAGAACTCTCAAGCTCGATCCTGCTCTACAGCCCGGGCACTGAAGTGGTGAGCATCATCATCTGGGAGCTGTGGGAAAACGGCCAGTACGTCGAGCTGTCGGCACTGGGCGTGATGTTCATCCTGATGCTCTTCGTGCTGGTGATGATCTCGCAGGCCGTGGGCAAGAAGTTCGGCATCAAGGAATGAAGAGAAGAACGAGACAGGGGACACAGGCGTGCTGAAGATCGAATCACTTTTCACCGAGTACAAGAACGAACTCGGCCAGCCCGTGAAGGCGGCGCAGGACGTCAGCATCGACGTGCCCGAAGGCCACTTCTTTACGCTGTTAGGCCCCAGCGGCTGCGGCAAGACCACCACGCTGCGCAGCATCGCGGGGCTCGAGCGGCCGAACGCGGGCGAGATCACGGTCGGTGGCGTGACAGTCTTCAGCGCGCGCCGCAATGTCTTCGTGCCGCCCAACCGGCGCGGCTTTGGCATGGTGTTCCAGAGTTATGCCATCTGGCCGCACATGGACGT
>JANNGN010000421.1:0-10466 GCA_031403895.1 Rubrivivax sp.
GGCCAGCTGGCGCCGTGGCAGGCCGTGACGTGGGGGTTTGCGGCAGTGAGCGCGCTGCCGTCGCTGTGCAGGCCCGGTGCTTCGCGCGAGCAGCGGTCATGCACGGCGGGGCAGCGGCTGGCAAAGCGGCACACCTGCGGCGGCGGGTTGATGGGGCTGCTCACTTCACCCGTCAGCCTGATGCGCGGGCCGTGGCCCGGAATGGACGACAGCAGCGTTTGCGTGTAAGGGTGCGCAGGCTGCTGGAAGACCGCCTGCGACGCCCCCATCTCGACGATCTTGCCGAGATACATGACGGCCACACGGTCGGTGAGCAGCCGCACCACGTTGAGATCGTGCGAGACGAAGAGCGTCGTCAGACCGAGTTCGCGCCGCAGCCGGTCCAGCAGTTGCAGCACGACGGCCTGCACGCTCACGTCGAGCGCGGCGGTGGGCTCGTCCAGGATCAACAGGCGCGGCCGGGGCGCCAGCGCGCGCGCGATGCCGACGCGCGCTTTCTGCCCGCCCGAGAGCTGGTGCGGAAAGCGCGACAGCAGCGCGGCTGGCAGTCCGACCTGCGCTGCCACTTCGTCCACCCGCGCATCGGCCGCTGCGCGCTGCATGCCGGCCAGCAGCAGACACGGTTCGCGGATCGTGTCGCGCGCGGTGAAGCGTGGGTTCAGGCTGTCGGTGGGGTCCTGGAACACCATCTGGATCAGCGTGCGTTCAGGGCGGCGTGCGAAGCCGCGCGCCGGCAGCGCGGCCATGTCAACACCGTCGAAGACGATGCGGCCTTCACTCGCATCCAGCAGCCGCGCCAGCAGGCGCACGAGCGTGCTCTTGCCGCAGCCCGATTCACCGACCAGGCCGAAACTCTCACCGGGCTGGATGTGAAAGGACACGTCGTCCACCGCGTGCAGGAAGCCCCCTTTCTTGCCCGTGACGGCAAAGCGGCGCGACAGGCGTTCGACTTGCAGCAGCGGGGTGTCAAGCATGTGCGCTTGCCTCGTCGCGGCTGGTGATGGCCTGCAGCGGATGCCAGCACGCCACTGCGTGATCGCTGCTGCTGGACAGCACTGGCAGCGAACCTTGGCAAACGTCGGTGGCGTGCGTGCAGCGTTCAATGAAGCGGCAGTTCGGCAGGTCGCTGCGCCGCAGGTCGGGCAGGTTGCCGGGCACCGGTGCCAGCTCAGCGAGCGAGCCTTGCTGGTCGGGTGTCGAAGACATCAGCCGCGCCGTGTAGGGGTGGCGCGGCGCGCTGAAGAGCGCTTTCGTCGGCGCACTTTCCACCGCGTGGCCGGCGTGCATGACGACGATGCGGTCGCAGTATTCCGCCGCCAGGCCGAGGTCGTGGGTGATGAAGAGCGTGGCCATCTGGCGTTCACGCGCCATGCCGGTGATGAGGTCCATCACGGCCGCCTGCGTCGTCACGTCAAGGCCCGTGGTGGGTTCGTCGGCAATCAAGAGGCCGGGTCTGCAGGCGAGTGCAATCGCGATCATCACGCGCTGGCACATGCCGCCCGACAGCTCGAAAGGATAGGCGTGGTAGCGGCGTTCCGGGTCGGCAATGGCCACTTCGCGCAGCGCCTGCACCGCGCGGTCGTGCAGGCCGCGGTCGCGCTCGGGGCCGGTGCCGGTGCGCGTGGCCACGGCATGGCGGCGCAACACATCTTCGATTTGAAGCCCAATCGTGCGGATGGGGTTCAGCGCCGTGCGTGGGCTCTGAAAGATCATGCTGATCTCGCGCCCGCGCAGGTCGGCCAGCGTTCGCTGCGACGCCGTCAGCAGGTCGAGGCCGCCGAACATCGCCGTGCCGCCGGTGACGCGCGCCGCCGCGTCGCTGATGCCGAGCAGGGCGTAGCTGAGCACGCTCTTGCCCGAGCCGCTCTCGCCCACCAGGCCCACGATCTCGCCCTTGTGCAGGCGCAGGTTGACGTGCTCCAGCGCGTACACGGTGCCGCTGCGGGTGCGGAACTGCAGGCCGAAGTCCTGCACGTCGAGCAGGGGAACTGCGGCATCGCGAGCAAGCGGCCGCTGCGGAACCGGCTCTGCCGGGCCGCTGGGGGCGCCCCCCCGGGGGGAAGGCGCCGCAGGCGCTTCGGGGGGGGTCTTCATGTTCTTCGGCGCGGATCGAAGATGTCGCGCAATGCGTCGCCCAGCAGGTTGAAGGTGAACACCGCCAGCATCAACATCGCACCCGGAAAGAAGCTCACCCACCACTCACCGCTGACGATGAACTGCGCGCCCTCCGCCACCAGGATGCCCCACTCGGGCTCGGGCGGGCGCACGCCCAGGCCGATGAAGCTCAACCCCGCCGCGTTCAGGATTGCCCAGCCCATGTTCAGGCTGACCTGCACCATTGCCGGTGGCAGCGTGTTCGGAAACAGATGCACGGCCAGGATGCGCGCGTTGCTGTTGCCGGCCAGCCGCGCCGCTTCCACCCAGCCGGCGCCGCGCCGCACATTGGCTTCAGCGCGTGCCACGCGGATGTAGAAGGGCAGGTTGATGACGGCGGTGGCCAGCACGATGTTGCCCACCGTGTTGCCTAAAGCGGCCACGATGCCCATCGCCAGCACGAAGAGCGGGAATGCCATCACGGTGTCGGCGCCGCGCGTGATGATGCGGTCCCACCAGCCGCCGAAGAAGCCGGCGGCCAGGCCGAGCGGCATGCCGATGACGAAGCTCAGCAGCACGGCGGAAAAGGCGATGCCGAGGTCCAGCCGCGTCGCCACGACGGTGCGGCTGAAGATGTCGCGGCCGAGTGCGTCGGTGCCGAACCAGTGGCGTGCGCCCGGCGCTTGCAGTGCCGCCGCAGCGTCGCTGGCCAGCGGGTCGAAAGGCACCAGCGACGGGCCCAACAGCGCCATCAGCACCAGCACCACGAACAGCGCGGTGGCGGTCAGCGTGACCGGGTTGTCTGACAGCACATGGCGGATGTGTGCGGCGGTGCTCATGACTCCAGTTTCACGCGCGGGTCGATGACGACGTACAGCACGTCGATCATCAAGTTCAGCAACACGAACAGGATGCCCATTGTCAGCACGAAGCCCTGCACCGGCGCGTAGTCGCTGGCGGTCAGCGCGTCGATGGCGTAGCTGCCGACGCCGGGCCAACTGAAGACCTTCTCGATCACCACCGACGAGCCGATCATGAAACCGAACACCATGCCCAGCGTCGTCACCACCGGCAGCAGCGCGTTGCGCAGGGCGTAGCGCACCAGCACCGTCGTGTTCGACAGCCCGCTCGCACGCGCGGTGCGCACGAAGTCGCTCGACAGCACCGACAGCATCGACGCGCGTGTCATGCGCGCAATGGGCGCCAGCACAAAGATCGTCATCGTCGCCACCGGCAGCACCAACTGCTTGAGACTCGCCCACCACAACGAGGCGTCGCCCATCAGCGCCGCGTCCACCAGGTACAGGCCGGTGACGGTGGCGGGCGGCGAGAACATCGGGTCCAGCCGGCCCAGCGGCGACGGCGCCCAGCCGAGCAGGAAGTAGAAGACGTAGGACAGCAGCAGGCCAGTGAAGAAGGTCGGCAGCGAGACGCCCGCCGTCGTGACCAGCCGCGCCAGCTGATCGACCCATGACCCAGGCCGCGTGGCCGCAGCCACACCCAGCGGAATGGCGATGGCGCAGGCCAGCAGCAACGCCAGCAGCACCATTTCCAGCGACGCCGGCAGGCGCGCCAGCAGTTCGTTCAGCACCGGCTGGCCGGTGGTCAAGGACAGGCCCAGGTCACCCTGCGCCAGGTTGGCGATGTAGCGCAAGAACTGCTCGATCAGCGGCCGGTCAAGGCCTAGCTGTTTGCGCACCTGTTCCACTGCCTCCTGCGTCGCGGCGGCACCGGCAAAGTAGGCGGCGGGGTCGCCAGGAATGGCGCGCGTGAGCAGGAAGGTGATGACGACCACGCCCACCAGGTTGGGCACTGCCGACAGCAGGCGCTGGGTGACGACGCGCAGCATCTCAGCCTGAGGTGCCATTGACGGCGTTCAACACGGACGTTAGTGGCGCGGCCCAGCCGACGATGCCACCCTGTGCCACGATCATCTCGATGGTGCTGGCCTTGAAGTGCGGGAAGTAGCTGGCGGTGGCTTCTTCGACCAGCAGGCATTCATAGCCGCGGTCATTGGCTTCGCGCATCGTGGTCTGCACGCAGACTTCGGTGGTGACGCCGGCGAACACAAGTTGCGTCACGCCGCGTTGCTTCAGTTCGGCCTGCAACTTTGTGGCGTGGAAGGCGCCCTTGCCGGGCTTGTCGATGAGCACTTCGCCGGCCACGGGCGCCAGCGTGCTGACGATCTCGCAGCCCGCTTCGCCGCGCACCAGCAGCCGGCCCATGGGCCCCAGGTCGCCGATGCGCAAGGCCGGGTTGCCGCGTGAGCGTTTCGCGGGCGGGCAGTCGGACAGGTCGCTCGCATGCGATTCGCGCGTGTGTACCACCGGCCAGCCTTTGCGGCGCCAGGCGTCGAGCAGCGCGCGCGTGGGTGCGATGGCGGCTTGCAGCAGCGACACGTCGTTGCCCAGCGCCGCGCCGAAGCCGCCGGGTTCGACGAAGTCGCGTTGCATGTCGATGATGACCAGCGCCGCCTTGCCGGGCTGCAGCTGGAAGTCAAAGGGACGGGCCTGAACGTGCAGCGTCATGCGGCGACTTTCCGGACCAATGTCTCGGTGACCTTCTCAGCGACCTTCTCAATCCCGTGCGTCTCGTCGCTGTGCCCATGCCCGCCCATGAACCTGCCGATGTGGTGCCGGTCCGCCCCCGCCGCCAGGCATTCATGCACCAGCCGGCCGCCGCTCATGACGACGATGCGATCGGCCACGTGCAGCAGCTCATCCAAATCTTCGCTCACCATCAGCACGGCAGCGCCGCCATTGCGTGCCGCCACCAGCCGCGCGTGTACTTCGGCCACGGCCGTGAAGTCGAGGCCGAAGACGGGGTTGCTGACCAGCAGCACCTCGGCCGTGTCCGACAACTCGCGCGCCAGCACCGCACGCTGCACGTTGCCGCCCGACAGCGAACTGATCGGCGCAAATTCGCCCTGCGTCTTGACGCGGTAGGCGCTGATCAGCTCACGCGCGCGCCTGGCCAGCGAGCCCGGCGTGCGCAGGCCGGCGCGTGCATGCGGGGCCTGGTCGAAGCTGCGCAGGCCGATGTTGTCGGCCACGCTCAGAGAAGCCACACAGGCGTTGCGCAGCGGCTCTTCGGGCAGTCCGCGCACCTTCAGCACGCGGTTCTGCGAACGGGTGGCGTGGTAGGGCTGGCCGGCGACTGTCACGGTGCCGCCGGTGCGTACACGTTGCCCCGCCAGCGCTTCCATCAGCTCACGCTGGCCGTTGCCGGAGACACCGGCGATGCCGACGACTTCACCGGCGCGCACGTCGAGGTCGAGGCCGTTGACGGCGGTCTCACCCCGGTCGCCCATCACGTGCAGGCCGCGCAGTTGCAGGCGCAAGTCGCCGGGGGCGTTGGTGCTGCGCTGCAGGCCCGGCGCGTCCTGGCCACCAGCTGCTTCGGCGCCTTTTCTCGCATCCCCGCCGGGGTCATCGCCGACCATGCTGGCCGCGAGTTCCGACGGCATCGCGCCGGCCACCGCACGGCTGGCGACGAGTGCGCCACGGCGCAGCACGGTCACGTCGTCGGCGAAGGCAATCACCTCGCGGAACTTGTGCGTGATCATGACCACGCTGCAGTCGCCTGAGTGGGCGCGTTCGCGCAGCGCGCCCAGCACCTCGTCGGCTTCTTGCGGCGTCAGCACCGAGGTGGGCTCGTCCAGGATCAGCAGCCGCGGTTTCAGGTACAGCTGCTTCAGGATTTCCAGCTTCTGTTTCTCGCCCGCCGACAGGTCCTGCGGCGTCGCGTCCAGGTCCAGGCGGAAGGGCGCGCTGGCCATGAAGGCCTGCAGCTCGGCGCGCACGGCTTTCCAGTCGATGATGGCCGGCAGCGCGCCTTTGGCGATGAGCAGGTTCTCGGCCACCGTCATGCCGGGCACGACGGTGAAGTGCTGATAGACCATGCCGATGCCCAGTGCGCGCGCCACGGTGGGCGTGCTGATGTCGTGCTCGCGCCCGTCCAGCAGCACCGCGCCCCCATCGGGTTTCTGGTAGCCCACGATGCACTTCACGAGCGTGCTCTTGCCCGCGCCGTTTTCACCCAGCAGCGCGTGTACGGTGCCGGGCCTCACGTTCAGCGACACGCGGTCGAGCGCGGTGAAACTGCCGAAGCGTTTGCTCAGATCAACGGTCTGCAGCGCCAGTGCGTTCATGGTGCGGACAGCGCTTCAATCAGTGCCGACGAATCCGACACCGCGCCAAACACACCGCCCTGCATCGTCACCATCTTCAGCGCTGCTTCGTGGTTGCTGCGGTCGGTGGCGGCGGTGCAGTCCGACAGGATCAGGCACTCGAAACCGCGGTCGTTGGCCTCGCGCATCGTGGTGTGTACGCATACGTCGGTGGTGATGCCGGTGAGCACCAGATTGCGGATGCCGCGCGTGTGCAGGATCAGTTCCAGGTCGGTGGCGCAGAAGCTGCCCTTGCCGGGTTTGTCGATGATGATTTCGCCGGGCAGCGGCGCCAGTTCATCAATGATCTGCCAGCCCGGTTCACCGCGCACCAGGATGCGGCCGCAGGGGCCCGCGTCGCCGATGCCGCGGCCCTGCGCACCGATGCGCTGCGAACGCCAGCGTTTGTTGGCCGGCAGGTCCGACAGGTCGCTCCGGTGGCCTTCGCGGGTGTGGATGATGGTGAAGGCCTGCGCGCGCAGCGCCGCCAGCAGGCGCTTGATCGGTTCGATCGGCGCGCGCGTCAGCGCCAGGTCGTAGCCCATCTTGTGTACATAGCCGCCGACGCCGCAGAAGTCGGTCTGCATGTCGATGACGATGAGCGCGGTGTTGTCGGGCCGCAGCGCACCGTCGAAGGGCCAGGGGTAGGGCGTGGAGGCGATGTGCGGCATGGCGGCTATTTCACCGAATTCGGCTCTTCGCCGCCATAGCTGCGCGTCGGCGCATCGAAGCCGCACGGCGTGCCGTCGCGCACCTGGATGCTGGCGTCCCAGGGCAGCTTGTAGCGGCCGGCCACCATGTCCTGCATGTACGTGTAGGGGCAGTCCATCGCACCACCCTTCACCGCGACATAACCGCGGTGATACAGCTGGTACGGGTTGTTCTCAACGCCCCATCCCGCGCGTGCTTCGCGCACCAGGTCGGGCCGAAGTTCGGCGGTGATGATCTCGTCGGGCCGCGCGCCACCGGCCGTGATGACCGTGCCGTCGAAGTTGCAGAACATGCCTTCGCCCATGCTGTCGAAACTGCCGTCGCTGCCGCACAGGCAGACGCTCGCCGTGATGGCAAGGTTCTGGAACGCATTCGCCTGGTTGGTGATGGTCCAGGCGTGGCGGATGGGCGCCGTGTAGCCTGCCGTGCGCAGAATGATCTCTGCGCCTTTGTAGGCGGCTTCGCGCGCCATTTCGGGGAACATGCCGTCGTGGCAGATGATGAGTGCGAGCCTGCTGCCGTTCGGCCCGTCGCAGACCGGGACGCCCACGTTGCCGGGCTCCCAGCCTTCCACCGGCACCCAGGGGTGGAGCTTGCGGTAGTAGAGCTTGAGGTTGCCCTTGTCGTCGATGATGAGGCCGGTGTTGTAGGGATTCCCGGCCGGGTTGAACTCCATGATCGAGAAGCAGCCCCAGATGCGGTGCTCTGTGCACGCGGCTTTGAAGAGCGCGACTTCCGGGCCATCCATCGACACCATCAGTTCGGGCGCCGTACACATGCTTAAGCCCTGCAGCGAATACTCCGGGAACACGACGAGGTCCATCGTGGACAGGTTGCGCCGCGCCTTGCCCACCATCCAGGCGATGCGCTCGGCCTGCGCCTTCAGCTGCGCGGGTGTGTCCACCACCGGCAGTTGCAACTGCACCAGCCCCACCACCACGCCGTTAGGTGATTTGTTCAGGCCACCGAGTCCGCTCATCGTTTGTTCCTCATCGTCTTGTCCTTAACGTGTGACGCCGAGTTCCATCGGCGCGCCGCGGATGCTCTGCTGCGGCGAACAGGTCCAGACCAGGATCGCCAGCGTCAGCCCATACGGCACGGCATTGAAGAGGTGGTAGTAGCCGCTGATGCCCACCGACTGCAAAGCCGGCCCGAGCGCACCCGCGCCTCCGAACAGCAGCGCCGCCCACAGGCAGCGCACCGGGTGCCAGCGCGCGAAGATCACGAGTGCCACGGCGATCAGGCCCTGGCCGCTGGACAGCCCTTCGTTCCAGCTGCCGGGGTAGTGCAGCGACAGCGACGCGCCGCCCAGCCCGGCGATGAAGCCGCCCACCGTCGTGGCCGCCACGCGCACGCCGGTGACGGAGGTTCCGAGTGCGCGCGCAGCGTCGGCCGAATCGCCCACCACGCGCACCTTCAGGCCCCAGCCGGTGTTCTTGAAGGCCCAGGCCATCGCAACAGCCAGCAGCACGCCAAGCGGAAACAGCGCGTTGATGTTCAGCGCCGCACTGACCTGCGAAGAGCCCGACCAGAAGCCCAGCGCAAGCGCCGGTATCTGTGCCGCTTGCGGCTGGATCAGCGGCTTGCCCAAGTAGAACGCCAGCCCCGCGCCGAGCAGCATGATGGCGATGCCGGCCGCGATGTCGTTGACGCGCGGCAGGCTGCTGATGAGGCCGTGCAATGCGGCGATTGCCGCGCCGCTGAAGCCCGCCAGCAACACGCCCAGCCACCACTGGCCCGTCAGGTACGAGCCCGCAAAACCGGCCATCGCCGAGAACACCAGCACGCCTTCCAACCCGAGGTTGATGCGGCCGGCTTTCTCGGTCAGGCATTCACCCAGGCTGACGAAGAGAAAGGGCGTGCCGACGCGGATGGCGCCGCCCAGCACGGCCAGCAGCACGTCGAAGAAGGCAAACTCATTCACGCCGCTGCTCCAACAGGCGTGGGCGATACAGGCTTGCGCAACACAAAGAGTTCACCGAGCCGCCCGCGCCACGCTTCGCTGGCCAGGATGAAGACAAAACAGAATCCCATCAGCACTTGCACTGACGCGTCGGGCAGCCCCATGCGCCGCTGCAGCAGACTGCCCGCCGCCAGGAAGCCACCGAACAACACGGCGACCGGGATGATGGCCAGCGGCTGGTGCCGCGCGACAAAGCTGACGAGGATGCCGGTGTAGCCCAGGCCGACGATCAGCGATGCATTCGCAGACGTGTGCACCGCCGCCACTTCAATGCCGCCGGCCAGCCCCGCCGCCGCGCCACCGAGCGCACATGCGACGACGATCAGCCGATTCGCTGGCAGCCCCACGAGCCGCGCCGCGCGCAGGTTGCCGCCGACTATTCGCGTTGCAAAACCGTGCGTCGTGGCGCTGAGCCAGAACGCCGCCAGCAGGCACAGCACAACGCCGAAGACAAGGCCCCAATGCACGTCGTAGCTGCCAATGCTGCCGATGCGAAGTGCCTCCGGCAGCGGCAGCGTGGACGGCTTGTTCAGACTCGCCGGGTCGCGCAGCGGGCCTTCGACAATGTGTTTGAAAAGCGCAATCGCGATGTAGCCCAGCAGCAGGCTGGAGATGGTCTCGTTGACGCCGCGCCATTGCCGCAACCAGCCGGCCAGCGCGATCCAGAAGCCACCGGCCACGGCGGCGGCCAGCATCAGCACCGCAGTGCCGAAACTGCCTTGCGGAATCGACAGCCACACCGGCAGGGCCGCGCACGCCAGCCCCCCCATCACGAGCGCACCTTCGCCGCCAATGATCGTCAGCCCCGCCCGCGCCGGCAGCGCCACGCACAGCGCAGTCAGCATCAACGGCGCCGCGCGCTGCAGCGTGTTCTGCAACGAAAACGCGTCGCCGAAAGCGCCCTGGAACAGCAGCGTCCAGACCTGCACCGGGCTGTGCCCGCCCAGCCACACGAAGAGGCCGAACAGCAGCAGCCCGCTGGCCAGCGCCAGCACCGGCAAGGCGATGGCTTCAGCGCTGTCGCGGGCGTGGTTCATTCGATCAGGCTTTGCCGATCACGCCTTCAACCAGGTAGTTCATGCCTTCAAGCTCAAGGTCCGTCTGCTTGAAAACCTTGCCCTTGGGGATGATCACCTTGCCGGTGTTGTCCTTCAACTCGCCGCCGAAAATGTCAAAGGCGCCGGCCATCATCTTGGCGCGCACGCCCTCTGCGTGCTTCCGCGCGCCTTCGCTGACCATCGCGCCGTAAGGCGAACTCTTGACGAAACCTTCCTTCAGCCCGCCGCGCACAAAGTTCAGGTGCGGCTTGCCGCTGCGGGCGGCTTCGAGGATGCTCGTGTAGGCCGTTAGCCAGTTCCACTCGGCGCCCGTCAGGTACGCGGCCGGCGCCAGCTTGGCCTGGCTGGCGTGATAGCCGCACACCAGTCTGCCGCGCTTGGCGGCAGTCTCAACGACCACTTTGGGACCATCGACGTGCATCGTGAAGACATCCACGCCCTGGTCGGCCAGGCCGTTGGTGGCTTCGGCTTC